>JBKJMR010000059.1:0-4462 GCA_046596275.1 Bacteroidia bacterium
CCCGAATGAGCGAAAGGTCTTCGTGCGTCAATCACCCAGTCACCAGATCACCCAGTCACCAAATCCTTTACAGTTGCATTCCCAGCATCGTCACATCGTCGGTTTGTTCGCGACGGCCTTTCCATAAAAGAAAAAATTCCTGCAGCTGCTCTTTTTGCTGTTCAACAGGAAAACCTTTGATCATTTCAATCAACTGACGCAGCCTGCCTCTTGTTATTTTCTTATCATCTTTTCCACCGAACTGATCAGAATAGCCATCCGTAAATAAATACAGCTGATCGCCGGCGGAATAATTTATTTCTGTTGATGCATACGCTCTCATTTTTTCGAGTCGCATCCCACCGATCGGATAACGTGATCCCGCAATTTCCAAAAGTTCGCCATTGATGATCAGCCAGATTGGCCGTGTTGCTCCTGCAAATGATAATGTTTTAGCAGCAGTGTCAATCATGCACAAACCGATATCCATTCCATCAAATGTATCGCGTGGATTTTCTTCAGCATGTTGAAATGTGATGCGCATCTTTTCATCAATACGACGTAAAATATGCGATGGTTCATAACAGCGTTCCTCCAACACCACTTGATTGAGCAAGCTTAAACCAAGCACCGACATCAGCGCACCGGGAATTCCGTGTCCGGTACAATCAGCAACTGCAAGAATTATTTTACTTCCGCTTCGTGTGTACCAGGAAAAATCTCCGCTTAATTCATTACGTGGTATGCTGAATATAAAAGACGCCGGATTTATATTCCGGAGATCTGTTTCTGAAGGGAGAAGCGCGCGCTGCAACCGGCTTGCATAACGAATGCTTTCATCCACTTCATTCCGTTTGTTTTGTTCCTGCATGTATTGCTGAACAATCCGGATGTTGTCGTTCCTGTAAGTGTTTGTTCTTTTATGTACGGACTGATTGATCAGCTTCCTGATTCGATTTCCTGCTATCATACAATAGTTTAAAAAAATCATAATTGATTTTATGCTTAAACGAGATGATAAAAGTACTCAAGGAAGATATTGAGAAGATTACGTAAACATTAACTACGACCAAACAGGAGGGATTGGTGACGAGTGACAGGTGACAGGTGACGGGCAAGCGTTGTGTAACACTTGTCACCTGTCACCCGCCACATGTCACTTTTTCTTACCCGTTAAACTTAATCGTTTGGTAACGTTTCGTGTAAATACGAACAGGATACCACGCAGCGAGCAAACCAATTGCAGTAACAGAACCAATGATCAGCAAAATATCATTCAGCTTTACATTGATCGGGTAAGCATCCACAACAAAACCTTCGCTTAGATGAATGAAACCGAAATGCTGCTGTAAAAAACAAAACACAAGTCCGATAAACGAACCGGCTAATGTTCCTGTAACAGAGATCAGCAATCCTTCGGAGAAAAATATTCTTCTGATCATAGACGGATCGGCGCCCATGCTCCATAATACGCCGATGTCTTTTTTCTTTTCAATGATCAACAACGTTAATGAACCTATTGTATTGAACGTTGCAATAACAAGAATGAAAAGTAAAATGATAAACGTCCACACCTTTTCAGATTTTAAGGTGCTGAATAAAACTTCATTTTGCTGGTAACGATTTTGCACAACGTATTTATCGCCGACAATTTTCTTTACCTCCGCAATGATCATTTCAATGTCTGCATCTTTCGTTACACCGAGCTCAGCTGAAGTGCTTTCCTTCGTGTATTCCATCAGCGAACGTACTTTATCGATCGGAAGAATTACAAATTTTCCATCAAAATCACTGCTCACGGAATAAAGACCCGAAACAAAAACCATGTCTTTATTGAACGGCTCTTCCATGTTATTAAAATCAACAGTAAGATTCCGGTCGCGTTTCGGCACATATAAATTCAGCGGCGATAATTCACCGAGGTTCAAACGTGTTCCGATTTCCTGTCCCACCACCGCACCGGTTCTTCCATTCGGATTCAAATTATACGTGCCCTGGTGAACTGTGGTATCAAAACCGGTCAGCTTTGCATAATCTTCCGAAACGCCGCGCATCGTTACCGGCAAGTGGCGATCATCATTCGTAACTAAAACACTTTCATCAACCAACTCTGTGTACCACGCAACGCCGGGAATTTTTTTCATGGCAACCACATCAGCCGAATCAAGGATAAATGTTTTGCCTTTGGTCGCCGTGATGCGCACATCCGCATGAAAAGAACTGTAAAGCGATTCCACCAAATCAGAAAGCCCGTTCATCGCCGAAAGAATGATGATGAGCGCCGCAGTAACCACCGCTACACAAGCCACAGAAATCCCCGTCACAATATTGATCGCATTATGCGACTTACGTGAAAACAAGTAACGGCGTGAAACGAAAAAAGTAAAATTCATAAAACAAAATGTGCAGATGCGAAGATGTGCAAATGTGCAGATGAAATATCGGAATTTTCATCTGCACATTTGCACATCCGCACATTTAATAATTTATTACTTCCACGCCTTCACTATCAAACCTGTTCCGGTTTTGTGAACGGAGCTTACATCTAACCAGTTCAGCAAATAAGCGAACGGGTACGTGATGAGAAAATAAAATGGAATGATGATGAAAAATGCTTTTGAAACACCGAGCAATTGAATCGGCCACTTCATAGAAAGTCGCCACGAAATTTTTCCCGGTGCGCCGTACGAATACAAGGCTTCAACTTTTGAAAATCCTGCGCGGTGCAATTTATCAGTGATGTCCTGCATGTTGTAACCATCACGCACGTGCTCGCCGATAAAAGAACCATCACCATCATCATGCACATCAGAACCGCCCTGGTCGGATGGTGTGGAAATCAAAAGCATTCCGCCTTTTTTCAATGAAGCACAAATGTTCACGAAAACTTCTTCGTCTTCGAGAATGTGTTCCATTACATCTACAGAAAGTGCGAGATCAAATGTATTTTCCTTACGCCATTTGGTCAGATCGCCAACTTCGAACTTTACATTGGTGCGGCCAACTTCTTTAAAAAAGCGGTTGCAATCATCAACTTGTTCGTCTTTCACATCAACAGCAATTATTTCCCATTTAGGATTCATGCCGGTGAGGTAATACGTATGCTGACCATAACCCGAGCCTGCATCGAAAATTTTTATGCTGTCGCCTTTTCCTTTTGCCCACGCGCGAAGCTCACGGTGAATGTGCCATGCACGAAGCATAAGCAGGTCAAGCAATTTGTAAAACAGTTTCCGTCTGAATGGTGATTTATTAAACACATCACCAAGGCTTCGTTTTATCGGATCGTATTCCATGCGGAGCGGGGAAAATTATTTTTTGAGGAGATTATCAATATGTTCTGCGTAGTCGATCGAGTCGTCAAGAAAAAAAACGAGCTCAGGAACAACACGCACTTGTTTGCGAATTCTGCTTCCGAGAATTCCGCGCAATTCACTTGTGTGCTCTTTTATTTTTTTAAGCAGCTGATCTTTTTCTTTCACCGGGAAAAGGCTGACATAGATCTTCGCGATACCCAAATCGGCGCTCATGCGGCAAACCGTTACTGTGATCATAACATTGCCGAAAAGCCCGCGCGTTTCAGAAAGAAAAATCTCCGCCATCTCTTTTTGAATAAGGCGCGCCGATTTCAGCTGTCTGGTAGATTCCATAGGGCGCAAAGGTAAGGAAAATCAGTAGTCAGTTGTCGGTATTCAGTCATTCAATTACAGTACTACTGATACTGACAACTGATACTGACAACTGGCACCCGACAACTGACTATCTTTGAAAAATGGAATCCTACATCTACATCAAAGCGCTGCACATCATTTTTATTGTCACCTGGTTTGCGGCCTTGTTCTATATGCCACGCTTGCTCATTTATCATGTAGAAGCAGCAGCAAAACACGAACCTCACAAAACCATTCTCTCCGATCAGCTGAAGCTCATGCAGCGCCGTCTGTGGAATGCAATTGCATGGCCGTCGATGATATTGACATGGATCTTCGGGCTTTGGATGATAATACTGAATCAGATAATGGTAACAGATGGAATAGCAAACAACCTGCTCTTACAACCGTGGTTCGTGCTAAAGCTCGTGTTTGTTTTCCTGCTTTCACTTTATCATTTAAAAACGCATTTCCTTTTCAAAAAGCAACAAAGAGATGTGCTCGAATGGAATTCTTTCCGGCTCAGATTATGGAATGAAGTAGCAACCGTGCTGCTCTTTGCCATTATTTTTCTCGTAGTACCAAAACCGAATTCAGGCTGGGTCTGGGGAATGCTTGGTTTGATACTTTTCATCATTGCAATATTTGGTGCGGTAGCCATTTATAAAGCAAACCGTGAAAAGAAGAATGTTGGTGAAGACGGGAATTCTTGAAATGAAAGAGTGTAGTGAGATGCGAATCAGCCTATTTATCTGCGAAATCTTTTAAATCTGTGTGCAATTTTTCAGGGCGTGCCCCCTCACTGCATTCACGGTCGTGCTATTTGTTGCAAG
>JBKJMR010000087.1:0-5829 GCA_046596275.1 Bacteroidia bacterium
TTTGTTGCGGGGGATTTTTCTTTTGATGAAATGCCGCAGGAAAAATCGTGGCTCAAAATTCGCTTCTTGTAACAGGATCAGTTTAAAAATCTATACGATGATAAAGCGAATTATTCCATCCTCGGGCGAAGAGCTTCCGATAATAGGATTAGGCACCTGGCAAACATTTGATAAAGCAGACAAAAAGTATTTTCCTGATTTGATTCGTGTTTTAAATGAGCTGTATAAATCGGGTGGAAGTTTAATTGACTGCTCACCAATGTATGGCCTTTCGGAAAAAGTGATTGGTGAACTCACAGGGGAAATGGATGTGAAAGATCATTTCTTTTATGCAACGAAGGTGTGGACGGAGGGAAGAGAGAATGGAATCAAACAAATGGAAAGCTCCATGCAAAAAATGGTTCCGGGAAAAAACAAGATTGATTTAATGCAGATCCATAATTTGTTGGATTGGAAAACACATTTACCTGTTTTGCGTGAATGGAAAGAAAGCGGAAAAATAAAATACACCGGCATTACGCATTACACCGATTCGATGCATGAAGCGCTGGAAAAAGTAATTGCTGCTGAAAAAATAGATTTTGTGCAGTTCAATTATTCCATTGATGCACGTCATGCAGAAAATAGATTGCTTGATGCCGCACGCGATCATGGTGTGGCAACATTGATCAACAGACCTTTCGGTGAGGGAAGATTATTCACAAAAGTAAAAGATCATCAACTTCCTCAATGGGCAACTGAAGCAGGGATAGATAGCTGGAGTGCTTTTTTTCTGAAGTTTATTATTTCAAATCCTGCGGTGACATGCGTTATTCCTGCTACTTCCGACCAGGAACATGCAGCAGAGAATTTTAATGCAGGAAGCGGAATTCTTCCCGATCTTGCAATGAGAAATAAAATGGTGGAATATTTAGACCGGCTTTAGCACAGAATGGATTTATTCAACTCCGATCCCGTTTCCAATATTCTGCCTTACGATGGCGTAGCGGCTTATTATGGAAAAGTGTTTTCGAATGCTGAAGCTGATTTCTATTATGATGCTTTGTTGAATAAGATAGAATGGAAGCATGATGAAGCCGTTATTTTCGGTAAACATTTTGTGACACCAAGAAAAGTAGCGTGGTATGCCGATAAAAACTATTCTTACACCTATTCAGGCACCTCAAAACAGGCAATAATCTGGACGAATGAATTGCTGGAGCTGAAAAAAATGGTGGAAGAAACAACGGGACATGCTTTCAATTCCTGCCTGCTGAATTTATATCATACCGGCGATGAAGGAATGGCCTGGCATAGTGATGATGAGAAATCATTGGGAAGAAATTCTGCTATCGGTTCATTGAGCTTTGGCGCTGAACGTAAATTTGCATTCAAACATAAAAGAACAAAAGATTATATTTCCATCATTCTCGAACATGGCAGCCTTCTTGTGATGAAAGAGGAAACACAAACCAACTGGATGCATCGTTTGCCGCCGACAACAAAAGTGAAACGCCCGAGGATAAACCTGACATTCCGAACAATACTTCAATAAAATAAAAATGCGCTGGAAAAAACTTGAATCGATCGAAGGATTGGATGAAATTGTAAAATTATCTGAAACACAACCTGTGCTTATTTTAAAACACAGCACACGATGTGGGGTGAGCAGAATGGCAATGAGCGGACTGGAAAAAGACTGGAAAGAGGAAGACGAGCAAAAAATAGCTCCTTATTTTCTTGACCTGCTTAATCACCGTGATGTTTCAAGCGAGATTGCAAAACGTTTTGGTGTAGAGCATGAATCACCACAAGCGCTGCTTATCAGCAATGGGAAATGTTCTTATTTCTCTAATCATGCAGATATTGAGCATGCAGCAATTCTGGCGGAGATAAAATAGATTGAAAACAAAACGTCTCACGATTAAATGAGACGTTTTGTTTTTTTATTTCATACTTGTTGCATACGAACAAAGACATCCGTTACCAGAACGCAAAGCTTTTGTATACCAATCATCAATTGCTTTTTCTGGCTCTTCTTTCTGCGGCGGTTCATTTCCCATTTCTAAAGCAAGACTTTCATCCGTGCCGGCGTGAAGTGATAATTCTTCAATGCGATTTTGTCCGAATATAAATTTCTTCAAATCGAATTTCATATTGTCGCCGCTTCCACTTCTTGCCAGGATAAATGCTTCGGTGCCTGTAGGGTAGGCAGCCATCAATTCCATTTCACCATGCGTGAATGAATAATCGCCGTTTGGCCTTTTGTAACCCCCAAGCATAATGCTGCGCGAGGGAACAATTAAGGTTACCGCCAGGTTGTCGCCGGCAGAAATTCCTTCCACGTGCGCATTGAGAAAAATAAGCTTGTTGCCATTTGCCAAACGATCGACATTTGCCCAGCCGAGCGTTTTTTGCCCGAACGAATACGAGCTATATCTTTTTGCTGCACGCACATTCTCCGAGTATTTTCTAATTGCTTTTTCTCTCGCTTCATTCAGCGCAGCAACCGTATTTGAATCAGTTGGATTTACTTTATCCTGTTTTAAATTCGCGAACTGACGAAAAACATCCGCCAACGCACAACCCGATTTCTCCAATGTATCAGCTGCAGCCGCGTCGCTTTTCCTTAATGGGCGATTAGGAAAATCCGTGTAACAAAACATTACGCGCGGATCACAACACTGGCGGATAAAAGGAAGTCGTGAGCGGAATTCTTCTGTGGCAATGTTTGTGTTGTCGAACTTTTTGTCTGTAAAGTTTATTGTTTTTGTTACAAAATTACCTCCCCAAGAATAAGAAGCATTGGCACTCAATGAATCAATAAAAACAAAGCCAGACGTAACTGGCGCGAAATCTCCTTTCCTGGCTATAACATTTTGTTCATCTCCAAAAATCCCATCATCCGGATCTTTATCATTTCTCCCGGCATTTTCTTCCAACGCACTCAACGGAATCTGGCGCAACTCTTCCTTCAACGGTTGCGGATCGGTCCACGAAACACTTCCGTCTGCATTGGTAATTCCTGTCCACAATTTCATTTGCGACTTTTTATTATCCGTCGGCATTTCTATTTCTAATTGTTTTCCTTCTGCCAATTGCAACGTATCGCCGGCTTCAGAAAACGCATTCACATAAATCATTCCGCCCGTTTCAAGAGGACCCTGATCACTCATTGTTCCAAGATTCATTTTCAGGATGTCAGCTGTTTTTATTCCTTCCACAATTTCCATTTTCACTTTCCCGCTCACATCTTTTCCATTCGCATCTGCAAAAGCATTGTCCGGAATTAAAATCATTGTTCCTGATTCACCTACAACAACCTGTGACGCTTTCGGATTGAGCGTAAAATGTTGTTTCATTTCTTCCGGAATATTCAGCGCGGTGAAAGTCGGTGTAAATGCTTTTTTTACAATTTGCTCTTCCTGTGGTGCAGGAGAAAAATTGCTGACCGATACTTCTTTCTGCACGGGAGTTGGTATAAAAGAATTTTTTACAGCAACAGCAACGGGGGCGTTTTCTTTTTCTTTTAAAAAAGGCGAGGCACAAGCAACTATAAGGAGCAATGCAGCCGGAACAAGTAACTTTTTCATGTTTTAATGTGTTTGATTTACTCTTAATGCCGGCAAATTGAAAAAGGTAACCTTGCTATTGAAAAAATATTTTTTCTTTTTTCGGGTTACCTTTCCGTTCCCTAAGGAATCAACTATTAAATGACGGCATATACAAATGAGCAGGAGCTATTGACGGCCTTGCGGAGAAGCGATTCTGCTGCGTTCCGGAATGTGTATATCACGCATTTTAACATGGTGAAATATTTCATCGTGAAGAATAACGGAACGGAAGAAGATGCGCATGATATTTTCCAGGAAGCGATGGTGGTTTTATTTGAACAATTAACTGCCGGAAAGCTGGAGCTTACTTCTTCGTTGAAAACCTGGCTGTATGCGGTGTGCCGGAATAAATGGATGAAGCAGCTCGAAAAGCAAAAACGAAATGTGCGGATGAATGATTTCGAGCAGGTGGATGAAGTGATTTTGCCTGATGAAATTTCAGATGATAATGAAAAACTGCTGCAGCTGCGAAAAAGTCTTTCCCGTTTAGGTGTTGGCTGCCGGAAATTATTGCTGTTGTTTTATTACTTCAAAAAATCGATGGAAGAAATTGCTGTTGATTTGAATTATACGAATGCTGATAATGCAAAATCGCAGAAATATAAATGCCTGCAAAAGTTGAAAACTGTTTATTCATCAACGCCGGAATAATCAATGGAAATCAACGAAGAAACATACCGGCTTTTTGATCGTTATCACACAGGAGAATTATCTGTGGCTGAACATGCTGATTTTGAGCAAATGCTTTTGTCGGACGAACAATTCCGGAATGAATTTGATTGGTTGAACCTTGCTGTAAGTGAAATCCGCATGAATGGAAACTCAATCTTAAAAAAGCAGCTGGCAGAAATAGGTGCGGGAATTCCATCTTCGGCTTTTGAGAAATATTCTCCCTCTATAAAATCAAAAAGCTTTTTCAAAAAATGGTGGTGGGTAATTGCGGTGGCTGTTGCAATTGGTTTAGCGGCAACATGGTTTGTGTTGAACAGGCATTCTTCCCCGGAAGGTGAAGGAAGAATGGATGAAGAAAAAATAGATGCCGTAATTGAATCGAAAGATGTCCAGGGAATAATTGTATTAAAAGATGAGCTTGATACAAACGTTGCGGCTCCATTTGGCGCACCTGGAGCGCCTGTTAATTCTGATACGGTTTTTAATGAGTTCCTGAAATCTGTTCCGGGTGAAAATTGCCGTTCATTTTCTGTTCGCGCATTTTCTCAAAACATCAATGTGTCAGGAGAAATGCGAAAATCAAATTCTGATGTTGATCGACTCAACGCGGATTCTGTTGGTTATCCTTTTGCTGATCTATTATATGGTGCAACATCAGAAACAATTCTCGCCGTTGAATGTTGCCTGCAAAATACACGTTCGCCATTTTATACGTATGCAAATCGCATTGTTCTTTCCTCAACATACGCAGATACTTGCGGACTTCGATTCTTCCAACATGGAAATGAATTGATGATGACAGATAGCCAACCCGGCTATTTTATTTTGCAAAAAGGATCGATGGAAAAACCGCTTGTAAGAATTGGTGACGACCCAAAAAAGCAACAAAAATAAAAACGCCCGTTGAAGTGCCGAAGGTTCCGGAGCCTTCACGCAATAAATAATTCATTCCTCTTCTTTTCCTTTTCACCGTATCTTGCCTTCTGATTCTTCCCTGTGTCAGAAATTCCGATAAATAGAAAACCTTTTCATTTGCCACAGCTGGATGCGCTGCGCTTTCTTGCTGCGTTCATGGTGGTGTTTGTCCACGCTTACGAAAATTGGATCAACTGGTTCGGCATTCCACCTCAGCTTACCTCTGCCGATCCGAAAGTGTATTCCTGGTTCGGTCAGCACCTCAGCCGGCTCATTGGCAATTTCAACTTCGGCGTGGATATGTTTTTTCTCATCAGCGGATTTCTCATCACTTACTTATTGCTGAAAGAAAAAAAAGAAGCAGGAAAAATCAACATCAAAAACTTTTTCATCCGCCGCATTCTTCGCATCTGGCCGCTTTATTTTTTCATCATCGCACTCACACCTTTGCTCGTGTGGTGGATGGGCTGGCCGTCGCCGGAATATAAACCCGTTATCTTTTTCTACAATAATTTCAGAACCATCGCCACCGAACGCTGGGATTTTCCATTCGCGCATTTCTGGTCCATTTGTATTGAAGAACATTTTTATCTCGTTTGGCCATTTCTGGTTGCTTTCATTCCGACAAAGCGACTTCCGTTTGTTTTCC
>JBKJMR010000152.1:0-3566 GCA_046596275.1 Bacteroidia bacterium
CTTCGGCGCCTAGTTTTTGCAGGCGCCGAAGTAATGGTTTGCGGTCCGAGAACTTTAATGCCGCGTTACATATCATCACTCGGAGTGAAAGTAGAGTACAACCTGCGAAAAGCGCTGGAGTGGTGCGATGTTGCCAATATGTTACGCATCCAGCTCGAGCGGCAGGATATAAAATTCTTTCCTACACTCCGCGAATACACCATGCAATACGGCCTCGACATGGAGCTGATGAATAAGATCGGCAAAGAGATCACGATCATGCATCCCGGCCCGATCAACCGCGGTGTCGAAATCACGAGCGAAGTAGCAGATTCCGCCCAATCCATTATCCTTGACCAGGTAGAAAATGGTGTAGCCGTAAGAATGGCTGTGCTTTATTTGCTGGCAGGCCGTTCCGATGATTAATTTTTGGGAACGAATTACGAATCAAAACGAATGTACGAATCCTTGCAGGTCGCTTATTCTGTCGTAATCGGGGAAAATTACGGTTGGGCTATAGTTGAGTCAAGAAAAGGTGTGTTGACCTAAAAACCCCCTTTTCCATTCGTAAATTCGCTCCCTTTTTTCATTCGTACATTCGTTTTGATTCGTAATTCGTTCCCCTTTTTAGTGTTTTTTACATTTTAGCCTTGTTCCTAAAGAGGAAAACATTATTTTTGCCAAGTATGAACCAACCATTTTTAGTAGAAAGAAGTGAGCGCTATTCCCTGATTCGTCTGCAATCAGAGAAACTTGATACCATGGTGGCACCTGCCCTTAAGTCGGAGCTGGTGGTTTTGAATGCTGATGGCGTCAAAAATCTCATCATTGATTTATCAGAAACCCGTTATTGCGATTCTTCAGGACTCAGCGCTATTCTTGTAGCAAATCGTCTATGCAAGAATGCGAATGGTGTGCTGATCGTTACCGGATTGCAGGAGCCTGTGAAGAAGCTAATCGCGATCTCTCAGCTTGACAGCATTTTGAAAATTACACCTGATCTGAGCACTGCAATTGATCGTCTCGTTGCGGAAGATGTAGAGCAGGGTGCAGGCGAATAATTTAAATTTCCCCTATGAAAAAAATCTACTTCCTGTTAGCTTCTTTGACTATCGGCACCGTTGCATTTGCACAATGCACAATCAATCCTGCTTTATTCGGACCGCCTAATAACACCAATTATTCCATCATTCCGGATACTGCTACCAACCTTCCGCTTGCTTATGTAGCGCAATCGTATGTAACAGACCTCCAGTTTCACATTAAGCCTGATACTACGGTTTCACAGCCAGTCCCGGGCACTTACCCAATCACACAGATCCAGATTGACAGCGTAGTTGGTCTTCCTGCCGGATTTTCATATTTACCGAATCCATCCAGCGGAACATTTACCACCACAAGCGCCACTCCTCCGGGAACCGGTTATGGTTGTGTTGCGGTAACAGGCAATCCTGTTTCAGGACAGGAAACCGGCGGACCTACAGCAGACGGCGTTTACCCGATCATCGTTTATTTCACTGCAACTGTTGTTGTATTTAATATTCCAACACCACAGCCGGGAACAATCGAAGGTTACCGTGTGCATATTATGCCTGCGAATAATGTTCCTGTTATTGAGAACACGGTTTTCGCAGTCAATTTTAATGCTCCTAATCCGGCAGATTTAAAAACTGATTTCAAATTTACTGCTCCGAATTCCGGCAACCTGCAATTCACGATGTACAATGTGCTTGGGTCTGAAGTAAAGAAGGAAACCGTTTCTACTTCAAAAGGAACCAATCATTATGTAGTTGAAACAGCTACTTTATCTGCAGGCGTTTATTTGTGTTCATTCCGAATGGGTGATGCAGTAATTACGCGCCGCATCACCGTATCACACTAATGGCTTCGGCGTTTGAAGTAACGATCCTGGGTTCCAGCTCAGCTACGCCAACCGCCAAACGAAATCCAACCGCTCAGCTGCTTAATGTAGCTGAGCGGTTTTTTTTAATCGATTGCGGAGAAGCTACTCAAATTCAGCTGCGTCGTTTTAAGATCCGTTTTCAGCGCATCAACCACATTTTCATTTCACATTTGCACGGCGATCATTACCTGGGATTGATGGGGTTGCTTTCTTCGTTGCATCTGCTTGGAAGAAAAAATCCGGTTCATATTTATGCACCGGAAGGTTTGCGTCGCATTATTGATCTCCAGCTTGAAATTTCCGGAACGGTGCTCTCTTATGAAATTCACTGGAATCAAATTGAAACGGAGCAGCCTGGAATTATTTTCGAAGACAAATTGTTAACGGTAGAAACGATCACACTTAATCACCGCATTCCCTGTGTGGGATTCATTTTCCGCGAGAAGGAGCGGAACTTTTCAGTGGATAAGGAACAAGCAGCTTATTATGGCGTTCCTTTATCACAGATGATGAGTGTGAAGAATGGGAATGATGCTGTGCTGGAAGATGGTACAGTGGTACCGAATCACAGAATTACAAGAGGCCGGCAGAAAGCACGTTCGTATGCTTTTTGTTCGGATACACGTTTCGATGATCGTGTGATTGCTGCTGTGAAAGATGTGGATATGCTTTATCACGAGGCCACGTTTATGCATGAATTGCTCGAGCGCGCAAAACAGACGTACCATACAACAGCACTTGAAGCGGGCAGTGTAGCGCGCATTGCAAAAGTGGGCAAGCTGATTATCGGCCATTTTTCAGTTCGTTATATGGACCTGTCGCCTTTACTAGCCGAAGCGCGGACTGAATTTCCTGAAACTTATCTTGGAGAAGAAGGCAATATTTTCAATATTCCTGAACAACCATTTGTGAAAAAATAAGTGGGTTTCGTTTTGCGTACTCAGGATGAAAATATACCTTTGGTGCGCTATTTTAAATTAGTCTAAATAAGCATATGGCAATTCCAATCTTAATCGCGCAATCTAATTACCTTGTAAAGGAAGGCCTTAAGTCATTGGTATCCAGTGAAAAAGAGCTGCTGCTTAGATGTGATGCTTCAACCGGTGATGAGCTGCTTTTTTTAATGGATGGCTTTCAGTCAGGCGTTATTATTGTTGATCATAACGATCCTGCATTCGGCATTTCTGTGATCCGCAAGATCAAATCCATAGCTCCTTCCGTAAATTTTCTTTCTATTTCCGATAAGCCAAACCGCTGGATGCTTTCTGATGCCCTGGCTGCGGGAATCACCAGCTACCTTTTGCGCGATTGTGAAAAGGAAGAGATCATGGATGCTATCCGCGCTACTTCAAACAATGAGCAATTCTTCTGCGGTAAAATCCTGAGCGATGTTCTTAAAACGAACGACGAGGTTATACCGGCTAACGAGTCTGCCTCCTGCGAAGGTTTAAGGATTTCCGACCGTGAAGGTGAAATTATCCGCCTGGTAGCTGAAGGATTTACCAATAAAGAAATTGCCGATAAATTATTCCTGAGCGCTCATACTGTAACCACGCACAGGAAAAATATCATGGCCAAGTCCGGCTGTATTGTTTACGCCGAGCTTGGCCATGATATTTTTCCTGTGCGTGGTTACAGTATGAGCGCTCAGGAATAATTTATCGGCAATTTCTTTATTGGTAAA
>JBKJMR010000285.1:0-6380 GCA_046596275.1 Bacteroidia bacterium
ATTACAATATGTAAATCACCTGATGTTGGATTTGGAAATACGTCCAGTGAAACAGCATCCGTAATTTGTTCATTAATACCAACCGCAGAATAGCTGTAACGTAAAGTAATGTAATCGTCATTCGTAAAATTCGAGCTTCTGCCTGTAATGTAGATATCAGAATTTTTTACGGCGATCGCATTTCCTGCATCATCTTTATTGACTGTGTTATTGTAAATCAAAACATATTTTTCATTTCCTGCTGCATCGTATTTTATAGTAGCAATATCATACAATGTTGCATTTGTTCCTTTGCTTGTTCCGGTTACAAAAATATTCAGCGAATCATCCAATGCAATTCCATAGGCATAATCATTATTGTTTCCGGCGCCGTTATATCTTGCAGCCCATTGAAAAGTTCCTGCTGAATTATATTTTACAGTTACATAATCATTGGTTGCAATAGCAGTAGAGGTTACGCCCTGGCCTGTTACAATTACGTTTCCGAGCGAATCAGCTATAATATCTGATGGCTGCTCATAGGTATCTACTCCATAATTATAAAAGCGTACCCAAAGGCAGCTGCCGGAAGGATTATATTTTAATGTGTAATAATTATTTCCTTCATTCACTAATCCGCCATAACCACAGATAAGGATATTTCCATTTCTATCGAGACACATATTTTTTGCAATATCATAGCTGTATGTCGGACTCCAATAAACTCTTCTCCACTGCAGCGTGCCTGCATTATTATATTTTAATAATACAATATCATTATTTGGTGCCGACATGTACATCGTGTCTGATGTTCCGACGACGTAAGTATTTCCTGCACCATCATTCACAATATCAACGCCCATGTCATTAGCGCTTCCCGGACCATCGTACGTATCGATCCAAACCTGCGTTCCTGCGGAATTATACATGATCGTGACCAGGTCATAGTAGTTAGCGTTTGAGGTGGTTTCAAATCCTGTGACAAAAACATTTCCGTTTGCATCAACCGCAATTGAAGCGCCCTGGTCCTGGCCGTTAAAAGCACCGTTGTAAGTTGAAACCCATTGCTGAACGCCGGCAGTATTATACTTAATCGTTATAATATCATTGTCGGTGCCCTGACCTTTACTATAGCCTGTGATGTAAACATTTGCAGAAGCATCAATAACAAGCTTTATACCCAGGTCATTATCATTTGCAGTACCGTTATAGCTTTGAAGCCATAGCTGCTGACCGGATGGACTGTATTTTATGGTAACAATATCAAATGTGCCGCTTGGGCCGAATGCAGAACCTGTAACATAGGAATTACCGGAACCATCAACTGCAATAGAAACCGCCTCATCACCCTGGTCGGGTGGTCCGTTGTAACGTTGCTCCCATGCAAGTGCCGGCTGCGCGTAGGATAAATGAGCAAGAAAGAGAAACGTAATAATTGCTAAGTAATGCTTTTTCATGAATTGGATAGTTGTAAGTGAGCTTTCTCAAAGATAAGTTCTTCACTCATTAATTCTGCGTCAGAAAAATTATTTAATGAAAAAAACCTCTCCATACGTTGAAGAGGTTTTTTTATATCGTTTGATTTATTATTTCGCGAAAGAAGAAATGGAATACATGAAGAAAGCTCAACTTCCGGAAAATCAGGATAGTTTTCAGCGAATCAGGCTCACATGACCTATATGACTATGCACCATGTTCATATTATCTGTGTAAATGATCTTATAGACATATGCTCCGATCTCCATCATGGCTCCGGAATTTTTCGCCCTGCCATTCCATCCTTCTTTTACATTCCTGGTTTCATAGACAAGATTTCCCCACCTGTCAAAAACCATAAAGTGGTAACCTGATTCCAGGATATTCGTGTACTCGGGTATAAAAACTTCATTACGACCATTATCATCCGGGGTAAATGCATTCGGAATATAGAACGTGTGATAATCACGCACAATGATATTTACCAGTGCAGTATCGCTGCATCCCGAATCATTCATTACAATAAGGTAGATCGGATAATTCCCCGGAAGCTCATACGTATGATCCTGCTCGAAAACTGTGCTTGTTGTATTGTCTCCATAACTCCACGACCAGCTGTTGCCATTGGTAGAAGTATTATCCAGCTCAATCGTCGGGTTAAGAATGTCGGTGATTGTAGGTGTTGCGGCGAATGAAGCATTTGGTTGCGCCATTGTATTGATCATACAAGGATAATTTTGCGTTACTGCACAACCTGGAGGAACGGTTACGGTTAAGCTTACATCATGACAACCCGGCGTGAGAAATGTATGCGAAGGATTTACACTCGTGGAAGTGGTTCCGTTATCATTAAAGGTCCATAACAAGGATGCAGTTCCGAATCCTGTTGTATCCAGTGTAAAATTCACCAGCAGCGGTGTGCAGCCATGTGTTGTATCGGCGGTAAAGCTTACGACCGGAACCTGCTGCACTACAATGTTTACATTTTGCACTGCAGTCTGACCACAGCCATCCGTAACAGTAACCGTATAAATAGTAGTTGTATTCGGAGTAACTGTAACGGTTGAGCTGGTCAAATTACCCGGCATCCAATTGAAAGAAAATTGGCCGTCGCCACCGCCTGCTGTAGCTACAAGTGTTGTTCCGCCACCCACACAAATAGGACTTGCGCCTGAAGCCGTAAGTGTAACCGGACCTGCAATGGTAATGGGGAATAAAAGCGGTCCGGCTGTACAACCGTTTGCATCAATAATATTCAGCGTATAAGTGATGTTTACAGGAGGAGTAACAGTATTTGCCGGAAGGTTTTGCAATCCACCGCTCCAGTTGTAAGCAATAGGAGGAGTTCCTGCTAGGACATTTGCAATCATCGTGCATTGCTGTCCGGGACAAATAGAATCGCTCCATGATGTATTTACATTCAGCGTATTATTTGCCATTACGTGAATGGTGTCAAGCGCTGTGCAGCCGGATGACTGATCAACGATTGTAACTGAATACACACCTGCAGCTAAACCGACAGCAAAATTCGTATTGGAAACGTTCGGCACCCATGTATAGGTGAATGGTCCGCCGCCGGTTGTATTTACGGTGGCCGTTCCTGTTGGTGCAACGCAAGCTCCCGGTGTGGAGGAATGTGAATAGGTAAACGAACCGACTGTAAAAGGTAAGGATGCAGGGAAAATAGCAACGTTACCACAAAGATCTGTTACAGGTCCGACGAGGTTAGCGCTGTAGATTCCGGCTGCGGAAATATTAGGGGCAATGGTGAACGTAAATACATTATCATATTGCGCACCTTGTGAGCAGGCGACTGAAGAAACGTTGGTAACTGTATAAGGACCACCCGGACCCGTGAAGCTGAAATCGGAAGCCTGGACCGTATTGCATAAAATATTTTCAGAAAAAGTAACTGTTAATGAATTGCCACCGCATCCGGGATTTGAAACGGACAAAATTTGCGGAGGAATATTGTCGAAAATAGTTGCTGAAGATGCACCGAAATTAATGGTGTATCCATTTTGTGTGGAAGAGAAATTGCTGACGTTGACGACATAGGTTTGTCCCACAATAACCGGCACTACCTGGTTATGCGGTGTTCCCGATGCAGGCTGCGATGTCATTGTCGATCCACCGTTTGGTCCGGTAATTCCAGGTGTTGCCGAAAAATTACAACTTACTTCCAGTGCAGGATTGCTGAGGATGTCGTTGCAGCTATTATTTGTGAGGTTATAAACGGCCCAGTCATAATCATCCGCACTATTGTTCGGAGTTATCATGAAATTCAGGTTTCCACTGGCTTGTACTGTAAAGGTGTACCAGACGTCATTCAGCTCGCCTGAACCCAGGCAGGATGAACCGTTATTGATTTCATTTGGAAAGGCGCCTTCACCACTGTATGATACAGTCGTGGAATATACATTCTGGCAAATCGGAATAGCATTAAGGCAATCCTGGTTTGTTGGATTTTGAGCAAAGACACTAAGCCCACTAAAAAGCGAACAACACAAGAATGCGAGATGCTGGAATCGGGGAGATTTCATGCGTTATAGATATACGAGAATTGAGCAAAAAGTTGCGTCTGATTGATAAGTGGTAGGAAAAACCATGCCAATGGTCATGTGAGTTCACATAACGGAAGAAATGCGGGATAAGTGGCAATAAAAATTATTCGTGAAATCGCTTTTAGTGTCGGGCAATTTCTAATTTTGATGCCGTAAAAATAAAACCCCGGAAATTCGTAATCTTACACCGAATAAAAATAATAATATGAAAGTTACCGTAGTAGGAGCAGGAAACGTAGGTGCAACTTGCGCCGATGTAATTGCACATAAAGAACTTTGCAACGAGCTGGTTCTTGTCGACATAAAACCAAATTTTGCCGAAGGAAAAGCCCTTGACATCTGGCAAACTTCACCGATCAACCTTTACGATACACGCGTAAAAGGATCAACTGATGATTATTCCAAAACAGCGAATTCTGACGTAGTAGTTATTACATCAGGCTTGCCGCGTAAACCGGGCATGAGCCGCGACGATTTAATTTCAACCAACGCTGCAATTGTTAAATCGGTTACAGAAAACATTGTTAAACATTCACCTAACGCAATCATTATCATCGTTTCTAATCCACTCGATGTAATGACTTACTGCGCTTACCTGACTGCTAAAATGCCTTCTTCCAAAGTATTTGGTATGGCCGGCATTCTTGATACTGCCCGTTACCGCGCATTCCTTGCTGAAGCGTTGGATTGCTCTCCGAAAGATATCCAGGCTGTTTTGATGGGTGGACACGGCGATACAATGGTTCCGCTTCCACGTTATACAACTGTTGGCGGAATTCCTGTTACAGAATTGATCGAAAAAGATAAGCTTGATGCAATTATCGAGCGTACTAAAAAAGGTGGCGGAGAAATTGTAAACCTTCTCGGAACATCTGCCTGGTATGCGCCGGGTGCTGCTGCAGCGCAAATGGTGGAAGCAATTGTTCGCGATCAGAAAAGAATTTTCCCGGTTTGTGCATTGCTGAACGGCGAATACGGAATGAAAGATATTTATCTCGGCGTTCCTGTTGTGCTTGGCAAAAACGGAATTGAAAAGATCATTGAGCTGAAGCTGAATGCAGAAGAGAAAAAATTGCTCGAAGATTCTGCAAAAGCTGTTAAAGAAGTAATGAACGTGCTGGATGGCATGAACACTACTGCATAAATTAATGTGCTAATGAGTTAATGTGCTAATTTGCTAATAGCATTAACTGATTGACACCTTTAATAATTGATTAGTAATTATCCAATAACCATAGAGTGCTGATCAATAATTCTGAATGCGCGAATTATTAATCAGCACTTTTTTTTGCGTGAGGGATTGAAGTATTGTGGAGCTCTTTTTTATTTGAAGTTTAACCCTCAAAGGGTTCCAAACCCTTTGAGGGTTAAACTTCAAATAAAAAAAGCGACTACGAAAGCCCGACCTCGTCAACAGGGAAATGAATCATAATTGTAAAGTAATTTGACGAGGGCACGCCCCAAACATTTAACCAAGAACTTCTCATTAGCACATTAACTCATTAGCACATTAGCAAATTTTTTTTCTATGGCAATTAAAATTCCAATCCGTTTACTGAATATTGAAGGTGATGGATTTCATCTGCAGGTGAAAATAAAGATCAATGGCAAAATTGCGAACGCCATAATTGATACCGGTGCTTCTAAAACTGTTTTTGATAAGACACGCATTGACGCATTTCTGAAAAAAGAAAAGCTGACGGAGCATGATCGTATGTCGACAGGTTTAGGAACTGCTTCGATGCAAAGTCATGCTATTTTGCTGAATAAATTATCAATAGGTAAGGTCGATATTATAAATTATCACGGCGTGGTGCTTGATCTTAGCCATGTGAACCAGACTTATATTGCTATCGGATTAAAACCAATTGATGCGGTTGTTGGAAGCGATATCATGCAGGAATATAAAGCGGTGATCGACTACAGCAAAAAAATGCTGACGATGAGCTTGCCTGTAAAGAAAAAAGCGCTGAAGAAAGTGAAGAAGGCTGTTAAGAAGAAAGTTGCTAAGAGGAAGTAGTATTGGGTATTGAGTATTGGGTATTGAGACTGCGGTCAAGGATCAACCACAAAGTAATTTCTCAATACTCAATACCAAATACTCAATACAAAACTAGAGAAATTTCATCCTTACTTCGGGTGTTGGGATCATGCAGGATTCTTTTTCGCCCCACCATTTGTAACGATTCTTTGCGACGACTTTATAAACAAGATCGCGGAGGAATGGCGGCACGATAATAAACACATACATAGCGGGCCATAATCCATCCAGCTTTTTTGCAATGCGCAATGCTGCTGTGGTACGATCGTATGTTTTTCCGTTCTCTACCAAAATAAAAGTATCGGGATCGGGCATGTGAA
>JBKJMR010000292.1:0-2627 GCA_046596275.1 Bacteroidia bacterium
ATAACAATCCGAATCCACCGAATACGACATTTGATCACGGAACACATTGTGCAGGAATTTCAAGCGCACGCAGCAATAACAGTATCGGAATTGCATCGATCGGTTATACTTGCAAACTGGTTTCCATCAAAGCAACAGGTAATTCTGCTTCTGCAAGTTCAGTGACGAATGGCTACGACGGAATTGTTTACGCCGTTGCAGCCGGTTCAGATGTGATCAGCATGTCGTGGGGTGGCACCGGCTCTTCTACAACTGCGCAGAATATTATTACCTGGGCAAGTCAACAAGGCGCAGTGCTTATTGCGGCGGCAGGAAATAATAATGTGAATACGATGTTTTATCCTGCAGGCTACGTGGAATGTATTGCAGTTGCAGCAACAAGCAGTAACGATTCGAAAGCAAGCTTCTCCAATTTCGGTACATGGATCGATATTTCTGCACCGGGAAATAATATTTACAGCACACTACCTTCCAATACGTATGGAAACTTGTCGGGAACTTCTATGGCTTGTCCGCTTGTAGCTGGTCTTGCCGGATTGATGCTTTCATTAAATCCATTACTGACTCCGAATGATGTGCGCAATTGTCTTCAGAATAATGCAGCGAATATCAATGCGCAGAATCCTTCTTACATCGGTCAGTTAGGTTCCGGCAGAATTGATGCGAATGCTTCGATGGCTTGCGTTGGTGCAACATTAAATCTTCCGCCGGTAGCAAATTTCGTTGCGAATGTAACAACCGTAACTGCTGGTGGATCTGTGAGCTTCACAAACACTTCGCTTTATTGTTATGCGGGAACAACGTATTCGTGGAGCTTCCCGGGAGGAACACCTGCATCGTCAACATTACAAACGCCTCCTGCAATTACATATAACACTGCAGGAACGTATAATGTTTCTTTGACGGTTACGAATTCAAACGGAAACAACACGTATACAGCACCGAATTATATTACTGTTGCTGCTGCTACAGGTTGTACAAAAGTAAATCTTCCTATTCCAACGGGATGGACAGGCGTGAATTATTTCACCGGCGCTTCTGTCGGGCAGGATGGCTGGATCAACGGAATGAATGTTTATCTCGATAAAGAGAAGGCAATGTATTTTGATATGTCTGCGCAACCGTATACAATTCTGAATAATATCTGGGTTGCTTTCGGACTTGCTTATTCTGCCAATCCTGCCAAGATCATTCCTATTCGTGTGTATGATGGAACGAGCGGAACACCGGGTGCGCAAATCGGTACAACAGTTAATTTAACGATGGCGCAAATCATGTCTGATGTTTCCGGCGGATATTACACCGAGTTTTCTTTTGTAAATAACCCGATCACACTTCCTGTTTCTAAAAAGTTCTTTATAAGTCTTGATCTAACGAATCTGCAATGGCAAACTGGTGTGCACGATACGCTTTCAATTGTAAGTAATTCTGCCGGACAAACAACACCATCTGCAATCTGGGAAAAGCAAAGTGATAATTTATGGTATCAATATACTACAGCAGGATCGTGGAACCTGAGCGCATCACTTTATGTTCATCCCTTTCTTACCAATGCAAATTCAGTTGCAACATTCACACAAAGCGCTACTTCGATCTGCGAAGGTGACCAGATTCTTTTTGATGCAACAGGTTCAACATTTGAAGATACATTGCTCTGGTATTTCCCTGGTGGCGCACCGTTGACTTCGAATACCGTTACACAAAATATGCTTTACAATACAGCAGGATCATATCAAGCCATACTTTATATTGTTGGTGGTGGTTGTGATCTGTTTGATTCTGCATTTGTAAATATTACGGTGAATCCGAATCCATCTGTTGCTGTTTCTGCCACGTCCACTTCAGTTTGTGTGGGAAATTCAACAACGTTAACAGCAAGTGGTGCGAATACCTATGTGTGGTCGCCACCGACTTTTTTATCCGTCACCACCGGACCAACAACAGTTTCAACGCCAACATCAACCATCACGTATAATGTGCAGGGAACAACAACAGCAACAGGATGTTCAAGCAATTCAACAATACAAATTGATGTGTTGACAAACCCCGTTGCCGTTGCGACTCAAAGTGATACTGTTATTTGTGTTGGTCAAACGGTAGTGTATGACGGATCACAAAGCACAAGCGCTGGTACTTTCTCGTGGACATTCCCGGGCGGAACTCCTGCAACTTCGAATGCATCGAGTGAAACAGTTACTTATGCATCTGCAGGAACTTATACTGCACAATTGATTGTAACGAATACCTGCGAAGATGATACTGTCATTTCTCAAACGGTAACTGTTGGTTGCGTTGGTATTGAAGAAGCGTTTTCAAATAATCCGTTTGCTTTTTATAATGCGTCGATGCAACAGGTTGAAATAGCATTGCCGTTAGCAGAAGCCGCTTTTACGCTGAATGTATTTAACAGCATGGGACAGCTCGTTCGTTCGGTTTCTGCTTCTGATGTGAAAGTAGTTATCGGCACAGAAACGTTGTCTTCCGGTGTATATACCTTGCAGGTTGTAAATGGAGCAACAAGCTATTCGATGAAGTTCATTCGCGAATAAAGCCTATTTATTTAGTGGGGAAGACTGCTTCGGAAGAGGTGGTCTTTTTTTATAACAGTCTGGTCACAACATCTTTAG
>JBKJMR010000332.1:0-8910 GCA_046596275.1 Bacteroidia bacterium
TGCTTCTTATCCGCGATTTGAATCCTACAGCGGACGTTACCAGATCAAAAACATGTATCCGAATGTCGACTACGAGGGTGGATTTACGCAGGTAGGCGCGAAGTTCATTGGTTCGGGAACAAAAGATAACCAGGCGTTTTTTATTTTTAAACGTAACGGCAAAAACTTCCTTACAGTAACTGCTCCGAGCTTTTCAATTTCGGCTGATAAGATCATGAGCCAGAATACAAGCGTTCGTTTTTCGCTTGATGCCGATTCAATTGTGCATCCTTCTATTGATTTTAAATATTTTATCGATAGCGCACGTGTTGTAATTTATCGTCCTGAAGAAGGAGCATCGCAAGCGCCATTTTATAATTCGTTCCACAAAGTCAATATGTATGTGGAACAAATTGTCTGGAAAACATCAGAGCCGACTATTATTCTCAATACAATTATCGGTTCCGCACTTGGTGAAGCTTCTTTTCCTTCCTCATCGTATTACCGTCAATATCTCTACGATCGTTTGCAGGGAATGGACATGGTGCATCCGCTCATCAAGATCCGGAATTTTGTGCGTGATGCGAATGGAGGAGTCCGAACGTTCACCATGATCGACCTTGCGCGGTTCTGGAAAATTTCTCCGGAACAATTGCGTCCGACGATCATGGATCTTTCGAACCAGGGATTTTTGTATTACAATCCGAAGACCGACATGATCACGTACCTCGATAAATCTGATACGTACATCGCGGCTCGTGCCGGCAAAAAAGATTATGATAATATTCAATTCGATTCACGGGTTGCTCCCGGAACTCCGAATGCGAAAATCAATTTGCTGAATTATGATATGACCATCTTCGGGATAAAAGAAGTCGGACTGAGCGATTCGCAGAACGTAACTGTTTTCCCTGCGCAGGATATGATCATCCTCAAGAAAGACAGAAATTTCACTTTCGAAGGTTCGATCATGGCCGGACGATTTGATTATTACGGAAAATTATTTTCGTTCGATTATTCCACATTCAAATTGAATCTTAACAACGTGGATTCTGTTCGTATCTGGATTGATACGGATATCCGCGATCCGAAAGATCCGAAAGGCGGATTTGTGCAGATGAAAGTGAAAAGCGTAATTGAAAATCTGAATGGCCAACTACAGATCGATTCGTCTAGCAATAAATCCGGCGTTCAGAATAAAGGAAAGTATGCAAAGTTCCCGATTTTCACCAGCTCTAAACCGGCATTCGTTTATTACGATAAACCCGGAATTCAAAAAGGAGTTTACAATCGCGATAAATTTTATTTCAAGCTCGATCCGTTTACGATTGACAGCCTTGACAATTTTCAAAATACAGCTTTACAATTCGGAGGAATTTTCCAGTCATCCGGAATTTTCCCTGAGATCCGCGACACACTTCGGTTGATGCCGGATAAATCGCTTGGTTTTGTGCGTCAGGCTCCTCCGGGCGGTTATTCACTTTATGGAGGAAAAGCAAAATTCACCAATGAAATGCGCCTGAGCAATAAAGGTTTGCGTGGTGATGGAACAATTGATTACATCACTTCGAAAAGCATTTCAAAAGACTTTATTTTCTTCCCCGATTCCATGAACGGAACAGCAAATTCCTTCGTGATCCAGGAGCAGAAGATCAGCGGTAAAACGGAATATCCGCAAGTGAGCGGTACCAATATTTACATTCACTGGATGCCGAAAAAAGATTACATGCAAGCCACAAACAAGGATTCGCTCTTCAATGTGTTTAACGGAAAAGCAACTGCTAAAGGAACAATGACGCTTTCTCCGAAAAATCTTGCAATGAATGGAAGGCTGAATTTCTCCAGCGCGATGCTCGACTCCAAAAACATGATTTTAAAACAACATGTCGCCGATGCAGATACTGCTGATTTTAGTCTGAAAGCAATTGAACTTGCCGGACTCGCATTCTCCACGAAAAATTTTAATGCGCATGTTGATTTTGATAAACGTGAAGGAGATTTTAAAGCCAATGGCAAAGGATCCATCGTGCAATTTCCGGTCAACCAGTATATCTGCTATATGGAAAATTTCAAATGGCTGATGGATAAAAGCGAGCTCGAATTAGGCGGAGCAGGTAAACCAAAACCGGGCGCAGATAAGCTTGATTTGATGGGACCTGAATTTATTTCCGTTCATCCGAAGCAGGACTCATTACGTTTCCGCGCACCGAAAGCAAAATTCGATTACCGGAATTACGTGATCACCGCGCAGCAAGTACAGGAAATCAACGTTGCCGATGCACAGATCGTTCCTGACAGCGGAAAAGTGGTGATTCAGAAAAATGCATTCATGGAAACGCTCACCAGCGCCAAGATCAATGCGAATACGGTTACAAACTATCACCATCTTTTTAATTGTGTCGTCGATATTTATTCGCGTCACAGCTATACCGCTTCCGGCGATTACGCATATATCGATGAATTGAAAAAAGAACAGCTCATCCATTTTGCGAAAGTCGCACCTGATACTTCCGGGCAAACATATGCCGATGGTTTGATCTCGGATTCTGCGAAATTTTATTTGAGCCCGGCATTTGATTTCCGTGGAAAAGTAATTCTTGCAGCGAATAATCCATTCCTTGTCTTCGACGGATCAACTTCACTCAGCCACGATTGTGCGATCGGGAAAAGTAAATTGTATTTCAACGGACTTATTAATCCGAATGAAATTTACATTCCCGTAACCGCTAATCCTGTCAATGAAAAAGGTGAGCAGATCACTTCCGGTTTGGTAAGCGGACTTGCACCGGATTCAAGTGCGATCTATGGCGCATTCCTTTCTACACGGAAAGTGAAAACGGATGTAAACGTTGTAAGTGCCAACGGCTTCCTGTTCTTCGACAAAGCTTCCCGTGAATACCGTATCTCGAATAAAGAAAAGTTGGTGGAGCGTTCACTTCCCGGAAATTATGTAAGTCTCAGCCTGAAAAACTGCACGGTTTACGGCGAAGGAAAAATGGCGCTTGGTTCGAATCTCGGAAAAGTGTACATGAACCCGGTCGGGAACGCAACGCATAATACGATCAATCACACCAGCAACTTCGACCTTGTTATCGGACTCGATTTCTTCATGAGCAACAAAGCGATGGAAGTATTGGTGGAAGATATTAATGCTTCAACCAGTCTTGCAGGAACGGATCCCGGCCGCCAGACGTTTAAAAGTGCGTTGAATGAATTGGTAGGAAAAGAGAAGGCAGATAAGCTCATTTCGGAGCAAACCGTCTACGGCAGGTACAAAAAGTTCCCGGAAGAGATGGACTACACTTTCTTCTTCACCGACGTTAAAATGAACTGGAACCAGAAGACCAAATCCTATATTTCTGAAGGTAAAATCGGTTTAGGTAATATCGGTAAAGAGCAGATTAACAAGTACATAACTGGTACGATCATGCTCGAAAGGAAGAAAAGCGGTGATATTTTGACCATCTATTTTGAACTTGATAACTCAAAATGGTATACCTTTAGTTATTCGAACGGTATTATGCTGGTCTATTCTTCGAACGAAAAATTCGTTACAATCATCAAAGAGATGAAAGATGAAGACAAGTCTGCACCGGACGATTATAACAAAACGCGATTACCAGAAAACAAAGCCCGGTATAAGTTTACTGCTGGTTCACCCAATGAAAGAAACCTGATGCTCAAGAAATTGAAGCGGGCAGGTGAGGGCGAAACGGAAGGCGATGCTCCTGATAATCCACCAGGAAACTAGATGACGACAAACGCTATTATTGCTTTATTGGTCGCCTACCTTATCGGATCTATTCCGGCGGCGGTCTGGATCGGTAAATGGTTTTATGGTATTGATGTGCGCGAACACGGAAGCGGAAATTCCGGCGCTACCAATACCTTTCGGGTACTCGGTAAAAAAGCCGGCATTCCCGTACTGCTGATTGATATTTTCAAAGGTTGCGCAGCTGTATTGATTGCAGTGTATGTTACAGAAGCGCCCATCGGTTCCCAGGATTTTGTCAATATTCAGATCGTTTTAGGCGTTGCAGCTGTTGTAGGCCACATCTTCCCGGTCTTCGCAGCTTTCCGCGGAGGCAAAGGAATCGCAACTTTATTCGGAGTCATTTTAGCTGTTCATCCGTATGCCTGTCTCGTAGCAGCCGGCGTTTTTATGGTTGTGTTCCTCGCCACCCATTACGTTTCGCTCGGTTCAATTTCAGCCGGAATCGCTTTCCCTTTCATCATCATTTTCTTCTTCGGTCACGACATTGTTCCTTCGATGGTGGTTTTTTCCTGCTTGGTAGCAATGTTGATTCTGATCACGCATCAAAAGAATATTGAACGATTGCTTCGTCGTGAAGAGTCGAAGATTTTTTTGATGAAGAAGAAAGAAGAAGATGAAGAAGAAGAGGCGATTGGTTAGATTTCGGGTTTCGGATCTGAATTTCGGGTTCCGTGTTCGGTGTTAAGCAGATTTCTTAATCTCTGATCATGATCTATTTTTGTCGCTTTCTGAATACAATGAAAAGTCTCTTTCAACCCTATAACATGGTTGCACTGCTGGGCGCCAGCGTTATTGTTTTATTGCTCGTATATTGTTCAAGTAGTATGCTCGGTGTTGGTGGTATCAGATCGGAAACGTTGTACACAATTTTATACGTGCTTGCATTCATTGTATTTTATGTTGCATTGCTATCAGCAATTGTTTTATTGTATTTGGGAATAAAGAAAATTATCAGTCGTCTGAAAGCGTGAGAATTTACCAGATTGTCCACGCCGAAAACAAATCACAATCAGGATCAAAGCCCATACTTCGAATCCTTAACCCCAACCCCGTAACTTAATTAACTTTTCCGTGTGGAAATCCCTGTGTTTCTGCATCTTCTGCTAAGCGAATTGTTCGTAAATTAGAGAAGAATTTGAACCCCGTGTTAAAGTCCTGTTTTTTAGTCGATTGCGTTATACCGTACCGATGCGCATAAGAAGTCTTTTTGTGCTTTTTTTGATTGCATCGGCGGTCTTGCTATCGCCATGTCGATTGTCAGCGCAGGAAGAGCCTGTTATCAAGCAGGCAAATACCTATTTCCAGTCGGGAGATTATCCTGCAGCCATGCCGTTGTATTCGCAGCTGCTCGCCAATCACAAAGAAGATCCGAATTACAATTATCGTTATGGCGTTTGTGTTTTATTCGCGAGCACCGAAAAAGATAAAGGATTAAAGTTTTTAGAAAAAGCATCCAAAGCCCCCGGTGTTGAAACAGATGTCTGGTTTTATCTTGGCAAAGCATATCATCTCAATTACCAGTTTGAGCAAGCCATCACTTCTTACAATAAATATAAAACGCTTGCCGGTCCTAAAAAATCGGAGAAGATGCAGGTGGATAACCAGATTGCCATGTGCAAAACGGGAAGGAAGCTGTTGAAAGCAATTACAGATATCACCGTTCTCGATAAAGCAGAATTAAATGAAGCCGATTTTTTCCGCCGGTATGATCTGCGTGGTTCCGGGTATAGCGGACAATTGCTTGTAAAGCCGGATGAATTTAAAACGGCGCTGGATAAAAAGAAAAATGAGCAATCCATTATTTTTCTTTCCGGTGAAAAAACAGAATTGTATTTCGCTTCTTACGGTGAAGATGAATCGCAGGGAAAAGATATTTACGTTGTGCGCAAGCTACCGAATGGCAATTGGGGTAAGCCACAAAACGTCGGTTACCCGATCAATACAGAATACGATGAAGATTTTCCTTTCTTACATCCGAATGGAAAAGTGTTGTATTTCTCTTCGAAAGGCCACAGCAGCATGGGCGGGTACGATATTTTCCGTAGTGAAATAAATGAAGAAGTAGGCACGTGGCAGAAGCCGGTCAATCTTGATTTTGCGATCAATTCTCCTGATGATGATATTATGTTCATCAGTGATCTCGATGAAAAAACAGCATGGTTTGCTTCTAATCGAAGCAGCCCGGAAGGAAAAATGACTGTTTATCATGTTGTAATAGAACGCAAGCCGGTAAATATGTGTTTGATTGCTGGAACGTTTACACCAACTTCCGGCGATCCGAATCGTGGTGCAAAGATCACCGTGAAAAATGCAGAGACGAATGAGCCGATGGGTGTTTATAAAAGCAATGAAACAACCGGGAAATATTTAATCAACCTTCCCAACAACGGTGGAAAATATACGTTCACTGTCGATCACAGCGGCATTGCCACACAAACGGAAAATATTTTTGTGCCTCCGCAATACACGATCAAAACACTTAACCAGCAGATCGGCTATAATGAAGTGAGCAATGAATCGAAATTATTTATTGTCACCGATTTCGACGCCGATACTTCCATGCTTGATCCGACTTTCCTCAAGGACAAAGCAAAGCTTGATATTTACAGCGAAGGATCAACCGGAACACAAATTGTTGACATGGGGCAATTGCCGGGAACTTTGCCTGAAGCGGGTGGAGTAGACAGTGGCAACGATACTGATCCGGATGACGGTGATGATTCAGTTGAAACAATTGCTGACAATGATCCCGGGAATCCGCCAACAAAAGTCAGAAATGAAGAACTGGTAAAATCTGCGAATGAAGATGCAGCATCCACACAACAGGAAGCAATTGATATAGGATCGCAAAAAGAAAAAGCATGGACGAACGCAACGGAGATCAACGCGGATGCAAAATCAAAAACCGCAGAGTCGAATGCTGCGAAAGCAAAAGCAGATGCATTGCCCGAAGGACCTGAAAAAGTTGCCGCGCAAAAGGAAGCGAATAAGCTGATTGCAGAAGCAAATGCATTGCAGTCACAGGCAGCAGCAGCAATTTCTATTGCACAAGCGCTTGATACGGATGCAAAACAAAAGCAGCTTGAAGCCGATAAGGCAAAACAATATGCAGCCAGCTTAGAAAAAGCAGTAAATACCAATGATCCGAAAGCGTTGGATGCTGCGATTGCACAAGGTTCAGAGTTGCAGGCGATGTCGGACACACGAATGGAAAGTGCGCAGACGGCAAAAAATTTACAGGAAGAAGCAAATAAAAAACAGGCAGAGCTGGAAAAAGCAAAAGAGCTTGCACAGGATCTGCGCGAGGAAATTGGTCAGAATGAAGAACGCATTGCACAATTAAAAGCAGAGCAGGCAAAAGAAAAGGATGCTGAATTGCGGGCAGGAATCGATGCGCAGATTGAAGGTATAAATGAAGATATTGCGGATAATAAAAAAGAGCTTGCTGCAGCGGATAAAAAAGTTGCTGTGTTGCAGAATCAATCGAATGATTTAGATAACCAGGCAAAAGGTGCCAACGATGCAATTGCACAATCTAAAAATCCTTCTGTTACCGGAACAGTTATTTCTGCTGAGGATAAAAAGGAAATGGCAGCAGATGCAGTTGCTTACCAGCAAAGTATTTCTGAAACCGGTACAGCACGTGTGTTTGCACCAGCAGGAACAACTACAGGAGCTGAACCAACAGGAACTACAACTTCAGGAACGAATACAAATCCAACAGGAACAACAACTGGTACTGAACCCACAGGCACAACAACGACCGGAACAGAACCAACAGGAACAACTACAACCGGTACATCAACAACCGGAACAGAACCCGGAAGTGATACGGACAATGTAGTTGTAGTTGAAACTGCTGATCCGAATATTGCTTTTAATGAATCATTGCAACAAGTAGATACGATCACCGATCCGGTTGTGCGCGAAAAAGCGAAGGCTGCTGTATATTCTGATTGGGCTGCCAGCCTGGATGACCAGATTAAGGAGAAGAAGCAGGAATTAGCAGGAACAACTGACAAACCGAAAAAGGCGCAGCTTAATTCTGAAATAAAAGCATTGCAGTCACAGCAGGATCAGAAAGAAAAGGATGCGAAAAATAGTCTTGCCGTTGCAGCGAAAGAAGAAAAAACACAATTAGCAAACAGGCCAGCACCACCTGCCGTTTCTGCTGAACAATTTACTTCACAATTAAATGAAGCAGAAACAAAATCATCTGTAGTCGAAAAAGAAAATCTCAAAGCGCAGGTTTATTCCGACTGGGCTGATTCACTTGAAGCGGCTGCCACAGCAAAAGAAAATAATTTACCGAAGATCAAAGACAAAAAGCAGCAGGAAAAAGTAAAGCAGGAAATTATTGCTCTGCGCGAAGAAGCAGAAACAAAAAGAGGTCTGGCAGATAATGCAAAAGCAAATGCCGCCGCCGAACCTTCCGCTCAAGTTGTTGCGGATGCCAATACAACAAAAGTAAATTATACAGATCCGGCTGCTGCGGCTGCAATCGACAACCAGAAAGTATTGCTTGCACAATCGGAAGAAAATAAAACAAAGCGTGATTCATTGGCTACACTTGCTGCATCAGCAACGGACAATGAAAAAACAGAATTATTAACTGCAGCCACAGAGCAGCAGCGCCAGGCGTGGGAGAAAGAAGCGCAGGCATCTGCAAAGTTGGGTGAAGCAGATAATATTCAATTCGAAAAGAATAATGCGCAGCTGAAAGGATTTGATGAAGCAGCAATAAGCAGCAATGATCCGAATGTTGCAGTGGCTTCTTTACTTTCGGCGGAAGCAAAAAATCTTTTTGAAAAAGCAAAAGCAGAACGTGATTCCGCCAATGCAACGTCGAATAATTTTATTAAGAACGAAGCATTGCGCAATGCAGAAGATAATGAGCGTAAAGGTTTAGAGAAGCAGCAGGAAGCGATGGCACTTTATTCGAAAAGCGGAATTCAGCCTTTGGCATCCGGAACAAATCCAACAGGCACAACAACGACAGGAACAAATCCAACAGGAACAACAACTACTGGAACAAATCCAACAGGCACAACAACGACAGGAACGGAACCAACAGGAACGACAACTACAGGAACAAATCCAACAGGCACAACAACGACAGGGACAAATCCAACAGGCACAACAACGACAGGAACAAA
>JBKJMR010000403.1:0-8374 GCA_046596275.1 Bacteroidia bacterium
ATCAATTCCATTTTCTGCACATACCCGATGCATTCCGATTTTCCATGTCCCGGAAGATCAATCGCAATCACACGGAATTTTTTCGCAAGCGCATTTGCAAATCCATTTCCAAACCAAAGCTCCAGTGAAAAAGGAAAGCCGTGAAGCAGAACAATTACTCTTCCTTTGCCGATATCAGCATAACGGATTTTTGCTCCGCGTGATGTGATGAATTTGGTTGGGGGAATTGTTGGTTTGAAGGTGGGTTGTTTTTGCATGGGTATAATAATAATTTTAGCTGCGGCAATTGGAACTTTTACTTCTTCGTTAATGTATAAAATGCTTCCCTTTTTCTGCTTTCGACTCTATCAACACTAAAGGCAGTTATATCGGATAATTTATAAATGTTTTTCCCCTCATCTTCTCCTATGTTACTTATAGGATTAAAATACAAGTGTATTTCGTCAAAGTCAATCACAAAACCCTGGACAATAGTTTCTTGATCATTTAGTTCAACCGAAACAATTTTGCCTTGATGGAAATTATTTTTCAAAAGTTCAAACTGCCAATTTTTCCCTTTAACAGGGAGTTTAATGTTCTTAACAGTTTGATTTTTAATTTTATTTGCATTTGCAAAAAGCAATTGATATGCCCTTAAATATTTTTCTTCCGTTTCAAAAGATTCAATGTTTTCAATTTTTTCTATGATCAACCCGTCTTCCAATCCCAATTTAGAAATATGTTGAAGTACAATTAATGTGTCATTATAGTCGACAATATAACCAACATATAAATCATCACCGTCATTATACTTCCTAACTCCAATAACTGTCTTGGTTTTCTTAGAATGAGAAAGAATTTTATTTAAAATCTTGTTAGACATACATTGAATTTACCTGGTGATTATTAGAAAAATAATTTTGTCAGACTGAGTAACGAAGTGTATCGAAGGCTGACAAATTACTTAATCTCCTCCACCTCAATCCATCCTTCATTCTCATGCAGCATATAACAGATCACCGCATCATTTGCTGAACCATTGCATTCAGTTAAATTTTTGAAACGGACACTAACAGCTGCGCCATTCGAAAATGAAGCAACTTTTTCAAGATTGCAAACGTGGTAATCTTTGTCATCAACTTTCAGATAAGTTCCCGAACAATCGATTACAACTGTAGCAGCACGACCTTTTTCTGTTGTGCATGAATAAAGTGTCAATAAGAAAATGGTTGCGAATAAATAAAATATTTTTTTCATTTATTTTCATTTTTAATTTGTCAGACTGAGTAGTCCTAAGCCTGTCGAAGGAAGCGTATTGAAGGTGGACAAATTACCTCTTCATCAAAGCTTCAATCTCTTCCACTTCAATCGGAATATTCTTCATCAGATCCACCGGGCCTCTTTTAGTAAGAAGAATATCATTTTCAATTCGCACTCCGATTGCTTCTTCCGGAATATAAATTCCAGGCTCGCAAGTGTAAACCATTCCGGCTTCAAACTTTCTGTAGCGGCTTCCCACATCATGCACATCTAATCCAAGATAATGCGAAGTGCCGTGCATGAAATATTTCTTGTAAGCAGGCCAGTTCGGACTCTGCTTTTTAATATCTGTTTTAGTGATCAGTCGGAGCTTCAGCAATTCTTCTTCCATCGCCTCACCTACTTCATAGTGATAATCTGCGATATTATTTCCAACAACTAACCGCGAAGAAGCAAAACGCATAACCCGCAATACAGCATTGTAAACGTTTTTCTGGCGCGCAGTGAATTTTCCGTTGACAGGAATGATACGCGTCAAATCACTTTGATAATTCGCATAACCTGCAGCGAAGTCCATTAAAAGCACATCACCATCTTTTGCTTGTTTATCATTGATATTATAATGCAGCACACAGGAATTTTTCCCCGCAGCAATGATCGGCTCATATCCTGCGAAGCCGGCACCGTTACGAATAAATTCATGCGCAAGCTCTGCTTCAATTTCATATTCCCAAACGCCGGGCTTCACAAAACCAAGCAAGCGACGAAACCCTTTTTCAGTAAGGTCACATGCTTTTTGAATCAGCTGAATTTCAATTTCAGATTTGATCGTGCGCAGGTTATACATGATCGGTGCGCTGCGTAAGTAATTATGGAGCGGATAAGTTTTTTTGCACATCTCTAAAAAACGTTCATCACGACTCTGCACTTCATTCGAAGAACGTACATGCTCATTCGAATTGATATAAATATTTTCTGCTTCAAAAATTAGCGAAGTAAAAACCTGCTTGAACTGGTGAGTCCAATACACTTTTTTAATTCCAGAATTGAGCGCAGCGTGTTCTTTAGTTAATTTTTCGCCTTCCCAGATTGCAATATGTTCATTGGTTTCTCGAACAAATAAAACTTCAGTATGCTCCTTATCCGGCGCATCAGGAAAAATTAAAAGAATTGTTTCTTCCTGGTCAATACCGCTGAGGTAAAACAAATCTTTATTCTGCTTGAAAGGCATCGTGCCATCCGCATTGGTGGGCTGAATATCATTCGCATTAAATACAGCAATGGAATTTTTCTTTAAATGTTTAGAAAAACGTTTGCGGTTTTCAATGAAAAGCTGGTTGTCGATTGGATCGTAACGCATAGGTTGGTTTTATAGAAGACTAAAGATAAAGGGATTCTTTAGGGAAATGAAGTTTTGTTGTGAAGGAAGGTGGTTTAATCCAAGCCTTAGCTTTTTGTATCTTGGGGCAAACGGTACGCATAATGACGAAACGACGTAAGAGTAAAATCATTAGAGTTCATGAAACCGATTTGGTAAGTGTTCTGAATAAAATACTAATAGAGGATAAAACGCTTCTTAAAAAACTTGCTCAATGACCACATTTACAAAACAGAAGAATTCATTTAGTTTTTCATAGATCAATTACCCTTGCAATACTCATTCTAAATGACCTGGTTCCTAAAAGCAAAACACTGGCAAATTTTCGTGCTGATTTTCGTTGCACCTTTTGTAATTGAAATGGTCGGATTTCTTGCGATAGCTTTGACAAGTAGGTTTGAACTGTTTTTCGCCGCAGTTTTTCTTGCAATGGTAATCGTTCTAAGCGTGCAGTTCGGATGGTTTTATGCTGTCGGCACGGCGCTTGCAAATCGTATCGGACCGAATTCAGGGATGAATGTCAAACGCTTCAAAAATTTTGTATTTATTCCTGTCATCTATTTGGGATGCCTCGTGTTCGGGATGACCATTATCGGATTGCTGGTAATGAATAATGGTAGACCATCACCGTATTTGCTGCTATTGCTTTTTATTATTATTCCAATGCATATTTTTTCAATCTTCTGCATTTTTCATTCCATCTGGTTTGTTGCGAAATCGCTAAAGATGAATGAAAAGTGGAATTATGTGGACTTCAACGATTATGTGGGAGAGTTTTTCCTGACCTGGTTTTTATTCGTAGGCATTTGGTTTTTGCAACCACGCATCAATCGTTTGTTTGATCCGTCACTTCCACCTGAACCGCAATCTTCGGGTCCAAATACATTTTACAATCCACAATATTATTCGCAAAATCATCCGCCGCAAAATCCGACAAACTATCCACCACACTACCCAGCTGCAAATCAGTGAAGCATAGTATAGAAGCGGTTGGTATGCGTTACCGTATTAATTACGGCCAGGGAATTACTAATCAGCTATCCGGCAAAGAAGTTTTTTTGGATTTAAATGCCGTAAACTATAAATTTAAGAATAGGCAATAAAAACTTGCCTATGTGGTTGTATTATATTATCATTGCTGAAACCAATAAATACAACCATTATGAAAAAAGTAATTATTCCGGCAATTGCAATTTTGTTATTGGCAGTAGCTTGTAAAAAAACTGTATTGCCAAACCCTGTTGCATCTTTAACAGAATCGAATGCGGGTCATTCTTCAAACAGGGAATATGTCGACTTTAGTTACACTATTTACAAGGACCCGACCTCTGGAGAATATTCCTGTCCAACTCCAAAAGTAGATTGTTCCAAAATTTCGCCTAATCCTACCGGGTTATCAGCTATTGATGAAGCTATAACAAAAGGACGCGTGAAACAATTTTTTAATGCAGCCGGCTCAGCGGAAAGTTTCCCTTATTTATATGATCAGCCGAATGTTGTTGAAGGATTGAAAACCGGGGACTATACCATGGTTCGCAGAACCAACTCCGCAGGTGAGATCTTATATATCGTAATTTCATCAGCTGAAAATCCGGACGCTTTCAACACTGCGATTTATACCACATTGGTCCGGAGCGGAAATTAATGAAAACCGTTTTTTTAATTGTCAGTATAATTTACCTGGGAATCGGATGTCAGTCCGACGCCTGCCAAACTGTTATCATGGAAGAAGCAAAAAAGGAATTTATGCTTCTTCCGGATAGCATTCCGGATAAATTCTCATCACTCTGCTCATTTTATACGAACGACGGCAAAAGCTGGTTTGCATTATATGACAACGGACGACGTTCCGTATTATTTTTTGATGAAAACGGGAAACAGCATTCACGTGTAACTCTGGAATTCCCCGATTCTCTTTCTGCGGATGTTGTGCCTTTTGTTAAGCCATTAAGCTTTGATTCGATACTTGCGCTGTGGCCTGCCATGCGCAGTGTTTACCTTTATAATGAGAATGGTAAAATCATAAAGCAATTCGATGCCACAACTGCTTTGAATGATAAGCAAGAAAATTATTCATTAGTGGCAATGAACCTGAGCCCGGTAAATTATGATGGAAAAAATATTTTTGTCACATGCACACGACTGGATGTTGTAGTGCGATCAAAGGAAGCAAGGAAAATTTATTTCAGCACTCCACCGGATATACGGATGAATTTGCTGAAGCCCGAAGAGCAAAAAAACACAGGAACATGGCCTGCGGAATACAGAAGCGGCGCCTCATTCCGCGATTTTTATCCACAGCGGTGTGTGAATGGCAGCGGAGAGATCATCTATGCTTTTTCAGCGAGCGACAGCATTTACATCTTGAAAAATGATAAAGTAGTTTCCCGTCATCTTTGTAAAAGCAAGTTTGTAAAACAAAGGCATGCTTATCCCGATGACAGTGTTGGCCACTTTTCTTATTTAGAACGTTATGAAGTTACCGAGCCGCGCAACATTTCTATTATTTACGATCCTTACAGAAAATATTATTACAGAATAGTCGCTCATGGTATTGAGTTTGAAAAAGAAGATGGAATGACGGTTAATACTATTTTCGATAAACCCTGGTCGTTAATCATCATGGATAAAAATTTTAAAATCCTTGATGAAATTATTTTTGACAATAAAAAATTTCTGCCTGTTGCATTTCCGGCAGCCGATGGATTGCTTATAAGAAAACGGCAGGAAAAAGTTATCGCATTTCCAATCGCATTTTCGCTTTTTAAATTTTCTAAATGAGAATTGCTTTCTTTATTTTTCTTTTATTATTTGTAGTTGCGTGCAATGACTCCAAACGGGAAACCAGGGATCAAACGACGAGTGTTTTTGCCTATTATCTTAAAACTGCGTTTGCAGATTCTATCCCCGATAAAAAGCACTTGTATATATTGATTCCGAAACTAGGATGTAAAGGCTGCCGGCAGGATGCATTAAATGAATTACAGCTACAACTAATTAATTCAGGAGAAAAAAATTACACATATATAGTTTCTCCCGCATCAGAATCATTAAGCAAGCACACTGAACCGGGCACTTCCCGGATTGACACAAGCGAATTGATTGACCATATTAATCTGCCCATCTCTAATATTGCAATACTTAAAACTGAAAATGGAAAAGTGATTTCACTTGTATCCATTCGAAGTGAAACAACGGATAGCATTAGCTATTATCTGAATCACTAATTGGAAAAGGCAAATCTTGTAAAATAGGGTAGTGTCTCAGTTTGAAATTTGTATAGGAATATTTATTGGGCGTGCCCTTCCAGCGTCAGGTGCGGGCTTTTCGCTACTATCCCTGCCTGCAGCAGCACTAGATTGCGCGTTGGCAGGCAGGCCTCACGCAAAAAAACTTTTCACCTTATCCTTGAACATTGTACATGGAGCATTAAAGGCCAGGGAATTTCTCATTACACGAAACGCACAATGCCAAATGCTCAATGAACAAGTAGTAAAAAAAATGACCGAAGGCAAAGTAAAATGAAACTGAGACACTACCCAAAATAGTGGTGTATTATATATGTTGACAGAACTGAAGGGATTTTTTGATTTCTGATTACCCTTTGCGATGCAATGAACCATATCAATTTTAGCCGCCTTCTTTAGAATCATTCCGCATAAGAAGCCGATTTTCTCTTTAAAGGAGCATTTTTCCATCATTTCGTATGAATTTGTTCAAAATTCCCCTTGATACAATTCGATCCAGTAGATACATTTGTTCCCGCTTACGTCCCGGCACCAATCCGGATTCTTCCGACAGCAAAATCTTCTTTAAGTATGATAAAATTTTTTTCCTCCTCGATCGGCAAAAAGACAGTAATGGCGCTTTCCGGCCTTTTCCTGATCCTGTTTTTGCTGGAACATCTTTACACAAACGTTTCGCTTTTTTATGGTGATGGCGGTGTAGAATTTGATGAAACATCTCACAGCATGGTACACATGCTCATCATTCGTATCATCGAAGTAATTCTTTTCCTCGCAATCATCATACACGTTGCACAGGCAATTATCCTGACACGCGAAAATTCCAAAGCACGCCCGATTAAATATGCAGTGAACGGAACAAATGAAACCAGCTCATGGATTTCCCGCAACATGGGATTTACAGGAAGCATCATTTTCTTTTTCATTGTAGTCCACTTGTATAATTTCTTCGTTCCTTATCGCATCACAGGCGAAGTGGGCGGCGAAGGACAAATGACCATCTCTCATAAAGTGGTGGAAGCATTGGAAAATCCGGTTTACGCAGGATTATATCTTATCTCAGTTATTTTCCTCGCGCTCCACACCAGCCACGCATTAACATCAGCAATGCAAACGCTCGGACTCAGCAACAGAAAATACACTGCGATCTGGAATAAAGTCGCATTGGGCTTCTCTCTCCTCGTTGGAATCGGATTCGGGGCTTTCCCGGTTTTATTCTACGGCGCAAAGCTCATGGGAAAAGACTTGCTCAACTGGGCGATGTAGGAGTAATCAGCAGGCAGTATCAGTAGTCAGGAAAAATGACAACTGAACTGGCAACTGACATCAAACAGAGAACTGAAACAGACTACCGACAACTGACACTGAATACTGAAAAATGGCAACCTTAAATTCAAAAATCCCGGAAGGCGTAATGGATCACAAATGGACCGACTATAAGTCCCATGTTCCGTTAGTGAATCCTGCCAACAAGCGAAATCTTGAAATCCTCATTGTAGGTTCGGGTCTTGCCGGCGCTTCAGCTGCTGCTAGTCTTGCAGAACTTGGATACAAAGTGAAAGTATTCTGCTTCCAGGATTCTACACGCCGCGCACACTCTATCGCTGCACAGGGTGGAATTAATGCTGCTAAAAATTACCAGAACGATGGTGACAGCGTTTACCGTTTGTTCTATGATACAATCAAAGGCGGAGATTACCGCGCACGTGAAGGCAATGTGCATCGCCTGGCCGAATGCAGCACTGCAATTATTGATCAGTGTGTAGCACAAGGCGTTCCTTTCGCAAGAGAATACGGCGGATTACTTTCTAACCGTTCTTTCGGTGGTACCCAAGTGCAACGTACATTTTACGCAGCCGGACAAACAGGTCAGCAACTTTTGCTTGGTGCATACAGCGCATTGCAACGCCAGGTAGGTTTAGGAATGGTGAAACAATACACACGTCACGAAATGTTAGACGTTGTTGTGGTTGACGGAAAAGCAAAAGGAATTATCGCGCGTAATTTAGTTACAGGAAAATTAGAACGTCATTCCGGTCATGCCGTTTTATTATGCACCGGCGGTTACGGAAACGTATTTTATCTTTCTACAAATGCAATGGGTTCCAATGTAACCGCTGCATGGAAAGCACATAAGCGTGGAGCATTCTTCGGAAATCCATGCTACACACAAATTCACCCGACGTGCATTCCTGTTTCCGGAGATCATCAATCGAAGCTGACGCTCATGTCAGAAGCACTTCGTAATGACGGTCGTATCTGGGTTCCGAAAAAAGCGGATGATACACGAAAAGGAAATGAAATTCCGGAAGAGGAAAGAGATTATTACTTAGAGCGTCGTTACCCTGCATTCGGAAATCTTGTTCCGCGTGACGTAGCTTCCCGCGCTGCAAAAGAACGTTGCGATGCCGGCTTCGGTGTTGGAACTTCGAAGATGGCAGTGTACCTTGACTTCGCAGCAGCGATCGAGCGTTACGGAAAACAGCAGGTTACAAAAACCAACGAAACGAAT
>JBKJMR010000422.1:0-7542 GCA_046596275.1 Bacteroidia bacterium
ATTAAATCAATAATGAAAAGATATGCCTTTTTAAGATTTGCGCAACTATTTGGTAGCAGCCTCGCTGTCAATAGGTGCGCAAATCTTAAAAAGGCATATCTTTTCATTATTGATTTAATGCATATAAAAGCCTGTAAAAGAGGATAAAATGCTCCTTGCACTGCTTTCAGGAATATAGTTTACGTTTTTAAAAATTTAAAAAGGCATAAGATGAATGAGCACCTTTCGCACGAAATTTTTGAGCTGGTGAGAACCATGACTCCCGAAGAGAAAAAAGCTTTTAAACAATTTGTAAAAGATAAAAAGCAAGTTACTGGAGAGATTAATAAAACTTATAAATACCAGCAGCTATTTGATCTCTATGTTGCTCAAAACATAAAACGACAGGAAGAAGGAATTCCCGAATTACAAAAAGAAGCAAAGAAGTTTTCAAATAGCTTTGATGATCTTAACCAGCAATTGTTCGGAAGGCTGGAAAAATTTCTGGTTGCAGGGTACAGAAAAAAAACTGAATTTGAAGGGGAATATAAGATCAGTGAACTGCTGGACACGGCAGCAGCATTCCGGGAACGCAAGCGCAATAAAATCGCGGCTTCTTATCTTGTAAAAGCTACAGAACTAATTAATGCACTACGGAAGACTAACACTAACCGGGAATGGCTGATGTATCTTTCTATCAGGTTGGCGGCTCTTGACTGGGATATAAGGGTTGATGAAAAAATTTATTCCAAAAATAAAATTCAAGCAGATGAGTTCGAGCAAGAGTCGCGCCCATTCATGACCTTAGCCAAGGCTGCTGATGAGCACATTGTTCAACCAAGAAAAGGACAATTGGAAATATTCGCTAATCCCGAATTTCAGCACAACGCTTTTTTTTCATTGTTGGGAATTTACCTGAGGGAAAGAAAGGAGTATAACATCCTCTTTAAAACGATAGGACGCCGGGCACAATTTGGAAAGCATACAAGAGAGAAATATATAACTGATAAGCCCGATCAATATTCGAAAAACAAAAATGCGCTGCTGGAAAAGATCATCGATACCGAAGAGGTACTAATGCAAATTGAAAAGCTTTTCTATGCGGTAAAAGTAAATGATTATTACGGGTTTGATGAAACGATGCATTCATTATTGCATAATATCCATTCTGCTTATGACACAGAAAGACACAATACCGAACTGGCTGCTTTTATTTACAGGCAGACATTTGAACTAAAAACAATTTTCAGCGACCCTGGCAACACTACTGATGTATATCATCTCAAAAAGCTCAATGAACTTACGCTCGGACATCTTAAACTATTTACAAATGAAGAAGTGAAAAAAATTCCTTTAAGGATAGAATTGAATACTATAATCGTTTATTTCCTCACAAAACAATTTAAAGATATCGTTGCATTGTCAGGTGAACTTGGAAACCAGAAGCTGTTGAATCAATATGCTTCTTATTATCCTGATGTAGTGCTTGCAGAAATAATTTCACGTATTGAAAGCCTGCCTCCGGATGACCTACTGGAAAAGCGGATCAGGTATTACAAAGAATACACTGCGAATAAAAAATATACTGTTCCACCTTTCCACAAAAAATTTGATGATTTTATTTATAAATATATGGACCGGGCTATAGATCGCAAGGAGATCAGCAGAAAATACCTGGAAAAAATTGAGCCGTTAAGAGAATCTTTTAATCATTTTCATCATGTATTTATCCAATGGTTACGGTCTAAATGTTGAATAATATAGTGGTTCAAAAAAAGTTGCTTTTAAAAAATCAGTCTCATTGATCTTACTATCGGTAAATACAGTATAATCAAGATTGGATTTAATGAACTGACATTTGTCAAAAAATGAATTGCTGAAATGTCAGACGCCAGGTTACTCCGAATCTTCAATCCAAAACTTCCCCGCTCCCCCAAATTCAAAATCAAATTCACATTCTTGTTCCCCGCAAAAAACAAATACTCCTTCCCTGCCCTATTCAACAAATCAACATCCGCTACATTGAACGAATGAAAATCTTTCATCACTATTTTATTTCGAAGGTAAGGTGATGTGCCCTCGTGTTCTGCATCGTCATGATTGAATATTCTCTTTTCTATTTCCGTGTGCGATAGCACTTCTTCAACCGGTACCAAGGATAGAATATTCTTTTTAATTTCTGTAGTCGGGACAAGCTCTTCGGGATATAGCAGCACCAAACATTCCTTCGCCCGGCTTATTCCAACATTCAACAAATTGGAATTATTAAAATGTGAAAATTCAAACGGCGAGTTGCTTGTGCCCAGCATCAATAAAATAATAATATGATTTTCGTCGCCCTGGTAACGGTGGACGGTGCTGGCTGAAAAAGGTGCGTCGGGAAAATGATCGTTAAACAGCACACTGATTTCATACAACAGCCTTGCTTGTGTTCCGTACGGACTTATAATACCCACCGATTTTGCGGGGTTTTCTGCTTTCAATTTATAGGCCAGCTCGCAGGCAAGCACAATGGAATACGCCTGGTAGGCTGAAAAATCTCCGTAGGTGTGAATTAAAAATGCTTCGTCGCCGTCCTGCGTTTTTTCTATTGTGGGAAATGTAACGGGCACTACCGGATTTAATGGTTTACCTCCGAGATTAATTCCTGTATCGTTACTTTGCGCATAATGCTTGAGCAAACCTTTGTATTTATACCCGGAAAACAAATTACCTATTGCCGGAATGCTCCTGAATTGTTTCATCAACTTATCGACTGCATAATTTCCTACGCCGCTTGTTTCTGCTTCAAAATTATCTAATTCGAAAAGCGAATACACATTTTCTGTTGACCAACCGCGATAACCATTTTTCTCGTCAACGTAATTTGGTGTTTGTCCAACCGGTTTTAGCTGGAACGGATCGCCTGAAATCAGTATTGGATTTTTAAAACCCGCTTTCATTTCCAACATCTGTAAGTTGCTGAACTGTGCAAGCGCAAAAACAATATGCGGCAAGGAAATCATGGATGCTTCGTCTACGATCAGGTGGGTAAATTCATGCGCAGGACTTTGTAGACTTATTCCGGCAAGTGTATCGTATCCTAAACGATGAATGGTTGCGCAAACGACAAAACTTTCTGCAAGTGTTTTTTCTGTTTCTTTATCCCAAACTAGTCCATGCGTGATCAGCGTTTCGCTTGCGGAATTTCCCAACCGTATCAGCATATTTTTATACGCTTGCGTTTCGATAACTGTAGCGGACCATTCCAGCAATGTACGCACCTGGTCTTCTTTGTAATTAAATGAGGCCACTTGCTGCAGCTGCGCAGGATTTTCCATCAGGCTGATCATTCTTTCGAGCACCACATCTGCTGCTTTGTTTGTGGGTGTAAGCACCAGCAGGCGCGGTGAAATTCCTTTGGATTGTCCTGCACAAATGGTCATCATAATGTCTACTGCCAATCGTGTTGTTTTTCCTGTGCCGGGAGGACCAAAAAGAAAGCTCATTTTCTTTTGCTCTATTTGAGAGACAAAAAATGTTTTCATATTTCCTTCGCGGGGTATGACACGCTTTGCATCAAAAAGATTGGCTTTCAAATTATCCATCAGCATATCGCCGACCGGTAATTCGAGCATTGCACGGTATTCGCGCAGATCGGGAATGGAACAGAAAAGTGTTTTGTGTGCTTGTTCCAGTATCTCAAGGTGAATTTCAAATTCTTTGTAAACCGCAATCCTACAGGTAAACCATTTTCGCGTTCTTTTATATTTCAATTTTACGATGAGTGGTTCGGCAATAAATTCGATACGGGGTGGAATTGTTTCTTCTGAACATTCGGATAAAACAATTTTATCCTTGTAGCGTTCGATGCGATCGAAGGTAAGTGTATGCGCTTTTTTCTTCCTTACAATGGAGTGATATTCCCAATCGAACACATGCTTCAGCCATTCGAACGTATAGGGCGTTTCCTGCTTCGCTTTTTTCTTGCTGATATCCGAAACATTTTCTTCTTCATTGGCTTGCCACTTTTCAAATTTCTTTTTCAGCGTTTCTTTATGCTGTATGCTGATCACATTTTCGGGAAGCGATCTGATTAATTCATAAATTTTATTCGCTTGTTCAATTGGATCCATTACTGACGGAATAGTGAGGTAATGCCTGTTTTCTACTTCATCATAACAATACGTTTCGTTGCGCAGGGCTTTCAATGGCTGACCGTTAAAAAGCACCTGGTATGGAATTTCATCTGACAGAAAACGCATTTGTATTCCTGTGCTATCCATCCATGACAGGAAAAAATCTTCATCGCCATCCCAATACTCTTTATTGATCTTTGCTTTATCGGGTAATGCAACCAGCTGCACTTTCTTTTTACCGAGTGCTGCAATCATTGCCACCGGATAAAGAGCTGCATCCAGCAAACAGCTTTCTCCTCCTGTAGTAGTTACAAATTCCCTTAGCGAGATGCCGAATGAATTAAAATTTGAAGCTTCCCGGTCATAGATCAAATAATCAGCTGTTGCATCGCCCACGAAATACGAAACGATATCATCGCCGGAAATTTCACCTGCATATACTAAAGGAGCCTCTGCGAGCAGGTCAAGCTTAAAACAATTTTCAATTATTACTTTTAGATTTTCCTTATGCAGATTGCTATTTATTTTAATTTCATTCTTCTGCAGATAACGGAGCAAATTCACGAAATGTTTTTTCTGTCGTGCTGCTGCTTCAAGAATATCATCGTGCGCGAGTGGTTCATTCAGAACAAATGCTTTCCTGATCTTTACTACTGCACCGGATTCCATGTTAATTCCCAATTTGTCTTCGAAGAATTGCAATTTTTCTTCACGTTCTGCTTCGGGTTCAGCAAACCATTGAGGTGGAACTTCAGTTAATTTTTCCTCCGGTAATGCGTAGGCTTCTGAAATAATTCTTTTTGGTGCTTCTTTGATCAGGTATTTTGCAGCAAAAGCGGACACAGGTAATTTCTTCCTGATATATAAACCGGCAAGCACACTGAGTCGCATATTCTTGCGGCCGAATTGCGGAAAAAGATCTTCGTTTAATTCGTCGCTGTAATAATCGAGGAAAATAAACTGGTAAGGGTTTTCGAGCTCCGTTGAAGCAGCCTTTAGCTGTGCGAATACTTTTGCTGCGGGTTTTGAATGGCCAATGCCAAGAAATTTTGAAACCGGAAGCTCCTGCTCTTCGAGGTTCTTAATGATTTTTCCAATCAAGCCGCTCTTCTCGCGGTTACCAGGCAATACATCTGATACCTGCAACGCATGCTCGGCTTTGGCGAAACGAATTTTATCGCTTTCACTTACATCGGCCAGCTTATAAAGATTTGCTTCTTCATCACGAATGCTCACTTTGCTACGGAAACTTTCCATTGCCGGAGATGGCAGCTCTGCCTCCTTTGCCATTTTCAGCAATTGATATTCATAATCATCGCGCGAATACGTTTTAAAGCTTTCCAGTACTAATGATGAGGTATGCTGAATGAATTTTGTCTTTGCATTTTTTCCGCCGTGCAAATTCACAAAATGCACCAGCGACGGAACTGTTACGATCTGCTTCCAGAACTCATCGTTGTGCATTTGATTTTCCAATACAGGCGCAAGCTCATCCTGCAGGAATTGCTTTTGAATTTCGTCGATCGATGCATACCATTCCTTAAATAGTCCGGGAGCGGAATGTGCGATCAGCTCAACAACTCCCCAGCTTTGGATTTGCAGTTTTGGTAGATGCGGAAGAATGTCTTTGTATTCTTCATCTTTCATATCCCAATACAACCAATTTTTATTTTCGATGCCTAATTCAGCGGGAGAAATAGCAATTGATGTTTTCCTCGCAATCACTTCCTGCGCCGGTACATTCCTGTTGAGCTCTTCTACCGGACAATTTGAAGATATGTATTGCAGCAACGGAACATACAGCGCATCGCTTAACCACTTGCGATCGACTGCATTATTACCACGTGATGGATTATCTGAAAATAAAATGGCGAGAAAAATCTGTCGGTAACGTTCCGGATTTACAATACGATGCTCATCCAGCGTCTTGCATAATTGCCGTACAAAATAAGTAAGCAAAAAACGATTCAGCACATCACCCTGCGAAAACTCGCGCCGGCTTGTGTCGATTTGAAAAGCATTGCAGTGCAGAATAAAATTCAGTCCGCAATCTTCTTTGCCCATCGGGAAAAACTTATAAAAATTGGGAGCGTTTTTTAACCCGCCATAATTTTCTGTTTTACCGAATTCCTGGTAACCGAATACGAATGAGATATTCCTGTCTTTATCATAATCGTCGAGATCTTTCCTGATGTTTTCAAATTCTGCATCACCGGGTTTTAATACAAACGGCGGTTCCAGCATAATATCTGCCTGGCCGCTAACGAGCGGTTCCTGCTCTTTGAAATAAATGCGACTGAGTCCCTGCCGCTTCATCAGGTTACGAATGAAGCTGAGCGAATATTGAATTCCTTTCCGGAAATAATCAAAATCTTCGTCGAGTCGCTGCCGTTTATTTTGACCGAGCTTGAGAAAAAAAAGGCTTCCGCGATCGAGGTTTTCTTTTGCAAATTTATCTGCATTTGATTTCCAATACGCTTTGAGAAATTTATGAAAGCCTGCATATTCTTCTGCTGTAAAAAGATCTTCGCGTACATTATGTTTCGTATCAAATAATTTTCCCTCCAGGGTTGATGGCAAAACAGGAACACATGTCAAAAGAATTTTAAAAAGCCATGGTGATGTTTTTGCATTCCAGTCGGTGCCGGAGTCGCATTGCAAGTCAGCACTATTTTCTGCTTTCAGTAATTGTTCGAGCTGTTCCCGTTTTGACCAGCTGAAAAGAATCGGCCCGGTGTAATTTTGAGTTAGCTCATTCATTCCGTTTCCAATGCCCACCATTCGATGGATCAGCTTAAATCCAACACCGAACTTGCCGATATTATCATCTGCCGTTCTGTTTTTAGTAGACTGTGCAAAATTCAGAATAGCCCGTACGCCGGACAGATCGAATGATTCGCCATTATTTATTGCAATGAAATATTCATCAGAATAATTCATGAAGAATGCGGTTGAATCACAATCCACAGCGTTCTGAACAAATTCATAAATCGCCTGGCTATCCTGCGCCATGTTCAGCACAGTCGCCAACCGTTCATTTATTCGAGGAGACTGACTGTGATAAACTGCAAAAAATCCTCGCTGCTGTGTGGTTTCATCGTCCGTGCCTTCGGGATAGCTATAGCCAATAAAGTTTTCGTCTTTATTATGGTTATCTGTTGATTCCTTTAAATATTTTCTGAAGGCTTTTATATTTTTGATCAGCATAGGATCACCTATTGGAATAAAATTGAATTCCAAATTAGTGATAATATTAAAGGGAAGGTTTCTTGCGGCGACAGGTGATGCGGATAGTTGAGTTGGGGATTTACTAAATGTATGCTGCAACATTTAATTTGTTCCAAGCAGTAGTGATCACTTTAAACGTTTACAAACGGCTATTTCACAAAAAATTGGTATGTTAGTTTCCCGCTAAACCAACTCACTATGCGCTTGTCTTTGTTAT
>JBKJMR010000423.1:0-3807 GCA_046596275.1 Bacteroidia bacterium
ATTGATAGCTGACGCACTGAACCTGATGCGTGACAATAAGATTGGCGGAATTCCGGTGGTGGACAAAAATGGTTTGCTGGTTGGAATTGTAACAAACCGTGATCTGCGTTTTGAAAAGAACATGAAACGCCCGGTGAAAGAAGTGATGACAAGTGAAAACATCATCACCACAAAAGTGACTGATCTGAAAAAAGCAGAGCAAATTCTGCAGAACAATAAAATTGAAAAGCTTCCTGTAGTAGATAAAAATAATAAGCTGATAGGCTTAATTACTTACCGCGACATAAGCAAAATAAAAGAGCGCCCGAATGCAAGCAAGGATGATTTAGGTCGCTTGCGAGTGGCTGGTGCGCTGGGTGTGACACATGACACGATAGAACGTGCGCACGCGCTTGTGAATGCTGGTGTGGATGCAATGATCATAGATACAGCTCACGGGCATTCGAAAGGTGTAATTGAAATGCTGAAGCTGGTGAAAAAGACTTTTCCATACATTGATATTATTGTTGGGAATGTGGCGACTGCGGAAGCTGGATTGGCATTGGTAAAAGCCGGTGCAGATGGAGTGAAAGTAGGAATTGGTCCGGGATCGATTTGCACTACGCGGGTGATTGCGGGTGTGGGTGTTCCGCAATTTACTGCTGTGATGATGGTGGCAGATGCGTTGAAAAAATCGGGTGTTCCTGTTATTGCTGACGGTGGTATACGCTACACGGGAGATATTCCGAAAGCGATTGCTGCTGGTGCGAGCACGATCATGGCAGGATCTCTTTTTGCGGGTGTGGAAGAATCGCCGGGAGAGACGATCATTTTTGAAGGAAGAAAGTTTAAGACTTATCGTGGAATGGGATCGCTTGATGCGATGGAAAAAGGATCGAAGGATCGTTATTTCCAGGATGTGGAGGATGATATTAAGAAGCTGGTTCCGGAAGGAATTTCGGGTCGTGTGCCGTATAAAGGTACGTTGGGTGAAGTGGTTTATCAATTGGTGGGAGGATTGCGCGCGGGAATGGGATATGTGGGTGCGAAGAATATTGCTGCGTTGCATGATGCTAAGTTTATCAGAATCACTTCGGCAGGAATAAGAGAATCGCATCCGCATGATATTGTGATTACGCGAGAGGCTCCGAATTATTCAACGAAGTAGGTGATTGGTTGTTGGTGTCCGCCGCGGCGGAGGTGATTGGGAAAAAAGGGAAGGGAAATTCAATATTCAAAATTGGATTCTGGATTCGAAAATTCGAGATTTGAAATTTGAATCATAACAGTTAAGGATATTTTGATGCGAGTTTGTCAATGCCCCAATTATTTGCGCACAAAACCGATTTTTTCTGTTGAATTCTTAACGGCAAATCCGCTAAGGTTGGCACTTTCATAAAATTGAATTTTTTTACAATTAACTTTTACCTTATGCCGATGATTTTGAATATTGAATTTTGAATCGTTTAAACTGAATTTTCTGGAACAATCCATCACCATTTTCTGGTTTCGCCGCGATTTGCGTTTGGAGGATAATCATGGATTATTTCAGGCGTTAACGAATGCTGAGTCTGTGTTGCCGGTTTTTATTTTTGATAAAGATATACTCGGCGAACTTTCTGATACAAAAGACAAGCGCGTTTCTTTTATTCATAAAACACTTTCTGCGCTTAATGCGGAATTAATTAAAAAAGGTTCATCGCTTTTTGTTGTGCATGATTCGCCGTTGAATGCGCTCGAAAAGATTTGCGAAACGTTTAATGTAAAGGCAGTTTATACAAATCACGATTATGAACCGTCGGCGATTGCGCGTGATGCGAAAGTTTCGGATTGGCTGAAGACAAAAAGCATTGAATTTCATTCGTTCAAAGACCAGGTTGTTTTTGAGAAATCGGAAGTGATGAAAGCGGATGGTTTGCCTTACACGATCTTTACGCCTTATTCACGCGTATGGAAGATGAAATTTGCGGAGAAACCGTTGCAGCATTTTCCTTCTGAAAAGCTGGCAGAAAAATTTATCAAAACAAAAGCATTTTCATTTCCCTCACTTACCGAAATCGGTTTTGAGCAGACGGACGCGATTATTCCTTCGATCATTCCTGCCAAAGAAATTATTCGCAATTACGAAGCGACGCGCAATTTTCCTGCGATTGATGGAACAAGCAAATTGAGCATTCATCTTCGTTTCGGAACTGTGAGCGTTCGTGCACTTGTAAAAACTGCGAATGAATTGAGTGAACAATGGCTGAATGAATTGATCTGGCGCGAATTTTTTATGATGATCCTTTTTCATTTTCCGCATGTGGCGAATTCCTGCTTCAAGAAAAAATACGATTTCATTCCGTGGAGAAATGATGAAACGGAATTTAAATCCTGGTGCAAAGGCGAAACGGGTTACCCGATCGTAGACGCCGGAATGCGCGAGCTGAATGCAACAGGCTTCATGCATAATCGTGTGCGGATGGTTGTGGCGAGCTTTCTTACCAAACATTTGCTCATCGACTGGCGCTGGGGTGAAGCTTATTTCGCAGAGAAATTGCTGGATTATGAACTTTCATCCAACAATGGGAACTGGCAATGGGCAGTTGGATGCGGTTGTGATGCGGCGCCTTATTTCAGAATATTTAATCCGTCGGAGCAAGTGAAAAAGTTTGATAAAGATTTGCAGTACATTAAAAAATGGATACCGGATTATAAAGTTGATTATTTACCACAGATCGTTGTGCATGAAGTGGCGCGGAAAAGAGTGCTGGAAGTTTTTAAGAAGGCGTTGGGGTAGGAGGATAGTGGTTAGTTCGGTCCCGATAATTATCGGCCCCGAACTAAAAACTTTTTTCACTGATTGTATTTCTCCTTCGTACGAATAAAATTCCGCAACGAATCGGGCTTCAATTGATACGGTTGAAAATAAATTGAATAATCAACCGGCTTGAATGCTTCGTTATGATCTTTTCTGCTTGTCCAGTGAATTCTCTTTTCTGAAATAACACCTTTCAAAATAATTCTGACATAATTATTTTTGATATGCTGGAATTTTTCAAGATGAATGCTGTCACCTTTGATCAGGTAATTTCCCCATGATCCGAATAAGCGCTGCGTTTTAATTAGTTGTGCCAATGCTGCTTTATCTGTTCGGTCATCTGTAGAAAAGCTGGAACCTTCTGAATAAAAGAAAACCGGTTTTACATTTTGATCATTCAGCTTCGTAGGATTAGCCGCAGTGGTGTCGTCATAATAACCATCAAATCTTAAAAGCGGGTGAGATCCTGATTTAAAATTTTTGTGGTAAATGAGCGCGCTGTCGTATGTTGTGCAGGCTACGATCAAAGTGAGAAACAAAATAGAAGCTAAGAATTTCATTTTAGAAAGTTAATTAATATCCTTTTAGGAGTTAATGAGTTTTTCATACATGGTTGTTTTTATTGCAAAAGTGGCACAGCGGCACGGTAAAGGAAGTTGATGAGAAATTTAATTACGACATTAAGTCACGTGCATTTTTGCTAATCCATCAATTCTGTGATAGCGAGAACAGGTCGCACCTACGGCGCTTTAGAGGTTTTTTATAGCATTAGATTATAGACAGGTCGCACCTACGGCGCTGATAATATTCAGCATTGAAATTAGTGCCGTAGGTCCGACCGGTCTATAAAAAACACTGATCTTAATAAAGCGTGTAGGTCCGATCTGTTCTCTATCGCAGAAGAAAAACTGATTAAGTTAGAATGCTCTCCGCCTCATGCCCACGCTACAACACCGCAGCCTGCCGACGCACACCGATCTCCGCCGACTTCATTTCAAAGTGAAAAGCTGAAACACGAAACAACGAAG
>JBKJMR010000549.1:0-3855 GCA_046596275.1 Bacteroidia bacterium
CTTACACGCATATTGAATATTTCAACAAGGAATGCGAATGCCATTGACGAATACACATATGGTTTCGGAACGTGAACTGCGAATGACTCGAGGATCAATAGCATACCGATCATTAACAGGAAAGATAACGCCAGCATTTTAACTGTTGGATGACGTTCGATGAAGCTGCTTACTTTTTCTGAAGCGGCAAGCATAATGAGCATCGAAATCATTACAGCAGCGATCATGATTATTACTTCATTTACAATACCAACAGCGGTGAGAATGGAATCGAATGAAAAAACAATATCGATAAACATGATCTGCAAAATGACAGAAGATATCGTCGCTGTCTTTTTTGTTTTCTTTTCTTCTTCCGAATCATCTGCAGCTTCCATCTTCTCGTGAATCTCAGATGTTGTTTTTGCTAAGAGGAAAACACCGCCACAGAATAAGATCAAATCGCGACCTGAAACCTGTGCTGCTTCGAGCGCATGTTCCATTCCCATTCCGGTAAATACATCAATCAACCCGGTCATTGTAAAAATCGGCTCTTTTAACCCGATGATCCAGGTAATGGCGAAAAGCAATCCAACGCGCATAACCAGCGCCAGAACCAAACCGATTGTTCTTGCCTTCTTCCTGTCTTTAATTTCCTTGACCTTCCCCGCGATAATGGAAATGAAAATGATATTATCTATTCCGAGTACGATCTCTAATAAAGTAAGTGTCAATAAGCTCAATAATCCGTCGAGCGTAAATAAATGATGAAACTGATCCGAAAAGTGCATATGGCGTTTTTGTGAGCCGCAAAGTTAACAGAATCTCTATGATTTCATTTTAATAAAAAATTATTGACCTGAAAATCAGCGATTTAATATTTCATATAGTATTATGTCTTGCATAGTACTAAAGTATAGCCATATCTTTGCTTCGTCAAGTAACAGGAACAGCATTCAACATTCAAATCGCGATTTAAAAAAGTGACCGGAAATTAAAAGGCAACTCCAATACAGAACAAAACACAAATAAAATGACAATAGAAAATGCAAAAGCGAACATCGAAAACACCAAAGCCCAGATGCGGAAAGGTGTTTTAGAGTTCTGCATTCTTTCCACGCTTTCGGAAGGAGATGCTTATCCGACGGAAATAATCGAGCGGATGAAAAGAGCAAAGCTGGTGGTGGTGGAAGGAACATTATATCCACTGCTCACGCGCTTAAAAAACCTGGAGCTGCTCTCCTATCGATGGGAAGAATCAACTTCAGGACCTCCGCGCAAATATTACAGGCTCACTGAAACAGGAGAAAAGTTTTTACACGAGCTTGAAAATTCCTGGGACGAGCTGGTTGCTTCAGTTGATGAAGTGACAAAAAATAAAACGAAATCGCCAATCATTATTCCAACCGACAATCCGACACAACGATGAACAAGACAGTAACTATAAACATAAGCGGCATCATTTTTCACATTGAAGAAGATGCATACGAAAAGCTCGGAAGCTATTTGCGCACTGTCCGTAGTCGTTTTTCAGAAGACGACGGGCGTGATGATATCATGGCAGATATTGAATCGCGCATCGCTGAAATTCTGAATGAACGTGTGGGTCCGTCGAAACAAGTGGTGTTGATGGCGGATGTTGATTACGTGATTTCGTTAATGGGCGAACCGGAAGCGATCTCGGACGGAGAAAGTGCTGGTACAAATTCCTCAGAAGAAGAGTCGCGCACTGACGATGGTCCGCGCACACGCCGCAGACTTTATCGTGATCCGGAAGATAAAGTGATCGGTGGCGTTTGTTCCGGACTTGGATATTATTTTGATATCGACCCGGTGTGGCTTCGCGGTGCATTTGCTGTCAGCTTCTTTGTTTTCGGCACAGGATTATTATTCTACATTCTATTGCTGCTTATCATTCCAAAAGCGGAAACAACAGCAGAAAAATTAGAAATGCGTCGCGAGCCGGTTGATCTTAATAACATCAGCAAAACAGTAAAAGAAGAATTCGGCGAATTTAAAAAGCGCGCTGAAAATTTCGGTAACGAAGCAAAACAATACGGAAAAAAGTGGCAAGACGATTCAAGGCAATGGAGGAAAAGAAACAAAGGAAACAGCGCGTTTGAAGATTTTTTCCATGGTGTTTTTCATGTAATCGGACGAATCTTTGCGTTCGTGCTGCTCACTGTAGGAATTCTATTTCTGATTGCACTCATTACCTCCACGTTTTCACTGACTGATTTTGGAAATCTTCCGTTCGGTGAGCATGTAAGCAGTCTTTTTCCTGATCGTTTCAGTTATTACATGGGATTAACCTGTTTTTTCCTCGTATTCGGAATTCCTATTATGATGATGATCTACAAGGGAATCCGTTTGGTTTTCAGAATAAAAAGACGTGATAGAATTGTAAGCATTGTAGCCCTGGCAATTTGGATAGTTGGTGTAATCGGAGCCGTTTTTTCAGGACTTTCCATTGCAAAAGGCTTTCGTGAAGAAGCATCTGTGCACGAATATTTTCCTCTTAAGAATGCAAAGAGCGATACGTTTTATCTGAAAGTAAATTCTGATCCGGACATGGAAAACAGCGACTATCATTCAAGTTGGAATCGTCGTCATCACTTTTCAAATCGTCGCAAAGTATTCAGCTCTAATGGCGAGATAGTAAAATTAGGAGATTTTGAGCTGCGCATTCTGCCAACTGATGCTGATAGTTTCCAGCTTATCATTTACAAACAGGCTTGTGGAAATAATAAACGAGAAGCGTTGAATCGTGCGAAAGCGATAAAGTATACGATCACACAATTTGATTCATTGATTGCGTTTAATCCCTATTTTACATTAGGAGGACAAAATTATAAAGCGCAGAAAATCAGGTTAGAATTGCTTGTACCAAAAAACAAAGTGATCTATCTCAGTGAATCGATGACTGATTTTATAAATGATGTTGACAATACCAGTAACACACTTGATGTGGATATGGTAGACCGCCGCTGGAAGATGACGAATCGCGGATTGGAATGTGTGGATTGTGCCGGGTTGGATGCAAACCGTGACAAAGAAAGCGCCGATGATAAAAAGATTGAGGAATTAAACAGGAAAAACGAGAATACAATAACCATCGAACATTAAAAGCTGCTAAAAAGAGCGACCAAAAGAATGCAATACTGATAAAGAACCAGGTATTAACAAACCGATAAGAAGATTAACAAGCCGATAACAAGAGCTGATGAATAAGATGCGGATATTTGTATGGTCAGTGGTCAGTAGTCAGTTATCAGTTATCAGTCAGTCAGTGGAAAAGTTAAAAGTCAAAAAGTATTTTAAAAACGCTGTAACTAATCACGGAGCTGTCCGTCATATTATCAAATCCCAGCAGGGTTTTTAGTTTTAAACAGGTTAGGTCGGGGCACGTAATTGTGCAAAAGGGGATAGTGGTTTCGCAGCCTACTGTCCCCTTCCCATTTCCGCGCGCGAAGGGCCAGCGCGCATTTGGTGATCTGGTGTCCGCCGCGGCGGAGGGTGATTGACTGGTTACAATTGAGTTTAGGGTTCCGAGTTCAGGTTCAGGGTTTTTGAATTAGCCAGCTTCTTTTTGCGAAATTCCCTGGTCGAAGAAATGGTTCAATGAACCTGGAAAGTGAATAAGGTTCGCTAATGATCCAAATGATCTGATCAAAATAATTTCCCTGATAAGAATCACATTTCAACCTTTTAACCCGGAACACGAAACCCGAAACTTAGAACGATTTGTTAAATATCCAAAAATCTGACGAAACGGGCGTAACAAACTACCAATTCCACCGTCTTATAGCTGAACACCCTCTCTTAGGGTTAGGTCAGGTAAAAAAGAGAGGTTCTGTTTCGTGCAATTGGTGTGCA
>JBKJMR010000603.1:0-10685 GCA_046596275.1 Bacteroidia bacterium
CATTTTTGAATCCACAATACCTAAACGCAAACGCACATAACTTTCGAGCCACGCAGTTGCGGTTTGATAAGTAAAAATTGCAGCTTGTCCGCGACGCTCCGTGATCAGGTCGACATACTGAAGCGCGGCGGTTTTTGATTCGAGAATAAATTCGTGCAGCTCTTCTTCTGTTGTAAAATACCAGTTCGTATCTTCAAACATCCGCGCGGACATTGAAATCCCGAAACGTGAAAGCAAATGATCGAGGAAACGATTACGTCGTTCAAAAAAATCATCTCCTGCGCGAAGAATTTCACTCAATGCTTCATGATAACCAAACTCACCGGCGAACATGAGCTTTGATTTTTGCATCCTTTCCATTTCATGATCAATCAAATGAGCCGACTCGCCTGTAAGCTGATCTTTGTCGATTTTATAAAAGGGTGTTGTTCCCGTTTGCTTTAACAGTGGTGTCAGGCGCGGAACATCCAGCTTCATTGCGGGAAAATAGCTGCGCTTTATGGAAGGATCAATAGAAAAAAGTGTTGGGACGGAAGCAAGCTGTTCGAGATAATTGGCAAGGACCTGGTCGAAGATGAGCAAATAACCTTTGAGCTGTTGCGCTAAACCATCACGACGTGCGCTTGATCTTTTTTTTCCACCTACCTCGCCACCAAACGTTTCATTCGCACCTTCACCAACACCTAATTCACCAATCCCGTAAACCGGTGGAAAATCATACTGCACAGAACGGTATTCACCTGCTTTCCTGTCGCGACCAAGCTTAACATCAAATGCACGCAACGCTTGCTTATGTTGTCCAGGAGTATACGGACGCGCCTGTCCCAAACGAAATGCTTCGTAATAGCTGCTGACTAAACTTTTATCAATGTAAACCGGGATATTATTTTTCATCAGCCTGATTCCGTAATCATCATTGTCACCAAATTTCAAACTGAACACCGGCACTTCCATATCACCAAGGATCCAAACTTTCTTTTCATCGTTTGCTCCTTCAATACGGAAATCGTAAATATTATTTACTTCAGGCACATCAAGTATCGCACGAATAATTCGTGAATAATAAATTTGTGTTGTGCGCGCATAAAGTTCTTCGTCGGGAATAAAACCATTTTTAAGTCGTGGTCCGTCAAAAATTTCTCCGATCGAATATCCTTTCTCCAGCATTTGATTTAGCGGATACCTGCGAATAGGATGAGAAAGAAATTCACCGACTTTGAAAAATATTTTTGCAAGCATCTCCTCACTGTTTGCAGTTTCATCTACTTCGATGGATGCAATAATATTCATCTCGCGTTGGCGGAGCACCTTTACACTTTCAAGATCTTCACACAGGTTACGATTGGCATGAAATAAATTCCGCACATCAGCAATAATCTTTTTGGTGTGCTCTTCTTCCGCGTCATCACCTGATTCTTTCTTTTTACCCTGCGGTTTAAAAAGATGATTTTCTTCTTCCTCAATAAGAATCCGGTAAACACCAATGGGATGACTAAAATTTTCATTCAATGGTTCGACCCATGCATTGCGCACACCTTCTACTCCGTCAATGATCAACCTGCGCCAGTCATTGATCGTGAGCGGATGACAAGGCATTATTTCATCCAGCGTAAAAAATGAATCCTTATGAATTGGTCTCGGAAAAGGATTTTCGGGATCGGGCGGAAATTCAACTCTTCCATTGAACTCCGCCTTACCCGCAAGCAGATCTTTTATATCGTAATTAGTTCTGTAGCTAAGATCCGTAACCGCGTAACAAAGCTGATCAAGAATTGTAACTCCCGGATCATGTTCATTATAATCTGTCCACTGCTCTCCTGCGAGCTGCTGCAAATAATCAATCGCACTGTTTCTCAACCCGAAAAAATCCATCGCGGGTTGAGGAAAATTATTTCTTTTGATGGTTTCAGTTTCCATCTCCGGGATTATTGTTAGAAATAAATGGTGTCATAGAACCATTGCCGGACAATTGCTGGTTGGCCTGCCCGTGCATTTTTCCGATCAGTTCATACACTTGTTCAAATGGCATTTTTCCCAATGCTTTAAAAAGAAGATTTGCTTCGTCGAGCGTAAGTGCGAATGTTACTGTTTTCATTTGCTCCAGGTTTTATTGTCAACTGTGTATCCCATTTCTTTATCGCCCCATAATTTTGTAATGTGGTAATCGATCATACATTCTTTTCCATAATTACGGCGTGAACGAAGCTGAAGTCCATAGCTGAATGTTGAACCACTCCAGCGCAGCTTTAATTTATTCCACCACCATCCGTAATGTGCCTGCATGTGTGTGATCTTATCATGTGAACGTCCGAACGTGCTTGAAGCAATTGCATGCATCAGCGCATAACGTCCTTCGCCCGGTTTTCCACCTACGCGCGCAACGAGCTCAAACAGCTGGCAGCCATTCAAATCGTTCAGCACATTATGCCATTTACCATCAGCAGGAATTTTCCCTGAAGCAAATGTTCCGACACGGCCTTTCAAACCTGCAATACCATTTACTTCAAATTTGTAAACAGGTTGTTTTGTGCCGATGCCAACGTTTCCGCCTTCCTGCAAAAAAAGACAAATACTTTTCTCTTCCTTTTCATCCGGCTGCATAAAAGTGAGCCCGCGATTTTTATCATCTGCATCAATGCCGATCATCCATGCCGGATTTGCCTGTTCGATGCTGCGAAAAAATCCGATAAGATTTTTAGAGCTGCCTTCAGGAGAGAGCATCAGTCCGTGCTCCATGCTTTTTGAAAAACCATCATCAATACGATTCACCATTGAATCGATGAGCGCTTCAAAATTTCCTTCTGCAGGCATTTCTCCTTTCTTAAAAAACTTTTTAAGCGTTTCCCTGTTTTTCAAATTCATAGCGACGCAATTAGTTATTGTGTAATAATAAAATTATCTCCGATGACGAGGTTTTCAACTCCGCGTGCAACAGGTGCTTCCATGTTTTCTTCGTCGACCGCTGTAAACAGGTGCCGCGATGAGGTAACTAAAACGGACCACGGTTTGCCTGCATGAATCGTTCCTGCATCTTCATCATAGTGACCGTCTTTTTTCATTCTTGCCGTATCCTCAAGCGAAAAAAAACCATTATGATCTTTTGTAACAACTACAGAAAGCGCTGTGACAAAATCAACATACGGCTGACGCTCTAAAAAGCCGAGCACATCGGAACGCGAAATAAATCCACCCAGCTTTACTTCAACCAGTGTATCATAGATCCACGGAGAAAGAAAAGCGCGCATGTCCTGGTTGAGCTTTCGTAAATGATAACCGCTGTCCAATCCTCTCCTGAATTTCACATTTGCAATTACTTTCACACGCTCATACAAAGGGTTACGAACTTCGATCATTGCAAATGGTGAAGCGTGCTGTTTCAGATAAGAAGTAATTTTCTGAAGCAGCGAATAAGAATCTTTCGGGCGGAATGCATTTATATCTTTTCTCCTGTCCACATCAGGCATTACTACTATAAGCACATTGCCGCGCTTATGTTTTCCATCTGCATTCATATCCGGGAAACATTGCACTTTATAAACTGATGGAAATTGCTGCAATACCAAACGTTCATAATCACCAGGAAGAAGCGCACGATTGCGGTGACCGAGACGTTCGCTTAACCGTGCATATGCTTCATGCTTTCCCTCAGGGATGCGTCCACCGGTAGAAGCGATAGGCTGGATCACTTCTTTTATTTGCTGAATTTTTTGTCTTGTTTTTTTTATGCTTCCTTCCGGCAATGGCGCGTCAAGGTGTGTGAAAGAATTATCCTCGTATTTCCACGTCACACTCACAGCTTGCGTGTCGAGCGTTTTTGCATAGCTGATGCAATGTGATTTTTCCCTGACCGATGCGCAAATCCAATACATACCTGCGGGCATTACGGTATTCGTGTTCGTCATCTCACCGGGAAGATCAAGCTCGATAATTCCTGGCTGCACAAATTTGTTTGTACCATCACACAACACACGATCTTCACGAAATGGTTTCCACTGGTTATTTGTGAGATAGCTCCATTCTACTTCACCGGGAGCTTCATGCGAATAAAAAGATTCATCGGAAAGACGAAATAAAATGGTGAGCGGCTGCGGCAGCTCGAGGCCGGTTAACCCGATAAGCAGGTAACCTTCATTTTCATACTTCGGAAACAGCGCAACATTACTAAAGCTCGAAGCAATTGAAACACGTTCCATACCGAATGGATGATGACGATAAATTCCGAGAGGCAATAAACCATCTTCTGCAGCCGGTGAATTATCAGAATCAAATTCAGCGGTATAATCGAGACTGATGTTGGTGAGCACCGGCGTGTAAGGAAGTCGCGGCAGCTCCTGAGGTTTTTTTGTTTTGCTGTTTTTTATAATGGTCGAAGAAAGCAAAGGCGCATATTCCGCACTACCAAATCCGGCAGGTGGTGTGAGCAGCTCTAACTTTATAAAACCATCCTGTGTTTCAGGACCAAATGCTAATTGCGGATTTGGAATATTCCATGTCGGACGCTGACGAAGCTCATGCAAATTAATTTTATCAATGATCGTGTCGTCATGAACAGGAATGCCGCGGTCGGGATGATCAGTTGGCGCATCGTGAAAAAGCTGCACGCGTTGCTGGCTATCGCGCATTGGAAGAAAATATCCTTTTTGCAGCAATGAAATTCCGGCAGTAAAAGAAGCGTTGGTAATTTCTCCCGGGTAACCTTTGTAATAAGATGCAAATCCTTCAGGAGGCAGATCGGCCCATGAAAGTTTCAGCTGAAGAGATTGGATATTTTTATTCATCGCTTCACTGCTTCCGATAAGCAGGTAAGAACCGGGAACAGGAAGCGGACCGAAAGGCTGAAATGGTTTGTCAGTTGAAAGTTTTCCTGCGTTATTATAAAGCACGAGCTTTCGCATTCCTTTTACACTTGTGCGGATGCGAATGCGATTTACAAGAAGATCACTCAACAAACTGTAAGCATACACAGGCGCATTATTCGTATTCAACATCATGCGCAGCACAGGCCATTGCGTATCAAACCCATTACCATGAAGCGCAGCATCATACCCGGTCACTGCAGGATCTGCTTGTGTAAAGCTGAAACGCAGGATGAGCGCTACATCATTCTCATCGTAATTCAAAGCATAACGTTCTACATTCTTCCAACCGGCGGCAGAAGTAATCTGTATGCTGAGCGCTTTCGAAAGAAGATAAAATAGTGCGCCCGAAGAATTACGTGACGTATTTTGTTTGACCTCACCAATGATCTTCCGCAACATTTTCAGGGAGGCATTTCCTTTATCAAGATTGAACGTCACGGTAACATCGCGCTGACCTTCACTGAGAAATAATGCAGAAGATGTAATGGAAAATCCAAGCTCAGCTTCTTTCATTGTGCGCAGCGATGATGCAAAATCAACCTGGTCACATCCCATCAGTGGCCACCATTCAAGTGAAGTTCCGTTCAACATTGTTCCCGGACTTGTAGAAGAATAAATTCCTTTCACCATTCGCAAAGCTTCATCTTCTACACCAGTGATCACTTCAGGATTGCGACTTACGAATAACGTGTGTAACGATGCAATTTTTCCCTGGTTGATAGAAAGATGTGTATCGGTCGTATAAATTAATTCTTTGCCTGAATCATCTTTCCCTGCAGAAAGTTCTGTGCCTGCAGGAAGAAAACATTCTTTCACATTATCCTGCAACACGAATCTCACCATCGCCTGGTCGGGAGTAAAAGGAAGACGTTTGTGACGCAGCACATCAAAATAATAAAAATCAATATGCCGCTCAGTGATTGAATTCATCTGAACACGCAGCGTTTTCATCAGTCGCGTAAAGGCGATATAAAGTGCAATGTCGGGGCGATTATCATTTTTCTCCCTGATGATCTTTTCAAGATTTTTTTGCGTGTCTTTTACAATCTGTGTTAAGGCATGAAAAAAATCATTGAACACGCTTTGAATAACACTCAGCAAAACGACAAGCACATTTAATCCGGTTAGCTCGATGTCTAATTTTTCAGGAACATTCCGCTTCCATTTTTCACTGAACATCCTGTAATCACCATTGAGCGGATGACCGAGCACACTTATTACAGTCTGCTCTGTTCGCTTGTCGATGTATTCGAGCTTTGCAAGACCTTCACGTAAGCGGCCTTCGATCAGACTTTCAATCTCGAGCAAGACTGAACTTTTTTCGCTGCGTGCAAGATGTTTTTGCCAATGATTGATGCGTAATGCAATTCCAAGCGTTGCATCAAAAATGTGATCGAGCTCTTCAATTTTTCTTTCTGTTCGTTTTGTAATATCGAACAGCACAACGTAATTATCGAATTCGTTTTTAATCTTCGCGAGATCAGTAGTTGCGATAGTCGCAAGCAAAACAGGTTCGCTTGTTCCGAAAAAAGGATGCCACGTTCCTTCAACCTGGTTTTTGGAATTATAAAAATGGATGTAATTAGAAATTGCGCCCGCAAAAAAAAGATCATCTTCCAACCCGCGTTCATCCAACGGAACATTTTCCGGGAGTAACGCTACAGGTATTCGCGTATCTCTAGAGACACCTGATGAATAGGACGCTTCATAATTATTTTCCCTGCCGATCATCCGCGTTCTTTTGCAGGAGTTAAATATTGTGGAGCAATGTTCGTTCCCTCACGCAGGTAGAACGGATAAACCAGGTTGCTGCGCGAATTGGTTTTACGAATTGTATAATCCAAACGAATATGTAATAATCCTTCTTCCGGATCTGCTCCGTTGATCGTTACATCGTTTAAAATAATTCTCGGCTCATAATGCAAAATGGAAAAGCGGATGAGATCTTTCAACTGTGTCATAAAGGTGGTATTGACAGTATCAAAAACCATTTTACGAATCCCACAACCGAATTTCGGAAACATCATTCGTTCACCCGGTGAAGTAGAAAGTATCACCTGTAGACTTTCCCAAATATCCTGCTCATCAGAAATCATTACAATACTTCCGAGATCAGGATCAAACTCGGGAGGAAAGCTCCAGCCGGTTCCTAAAAATGAGTGATCAAGATTTTTTTTCATGCGCTTATCCTCCAATTAATACGGTGGGACATCCTAACACGATTGATCCACCATGTGCAGTAGTATCTCCCATGCGTGCTGCAGGTTTTCCACCAATCAAAACTGTAGCCGAACCTTTCACGATGGAATCAGGAGGTCCGACGCAAACACAACTATCACCCATCACCGCTGCGGGTAATTTTCCAATCAGCACCGTCGGTGAACCGGGGCCAACTACAGGACCCCCGACATGTGGAATGGGTGGCACTGCCGGAGTTTGCATCGGGCAAGTGTGCATGTCTGTTAAGCGGGCTGCTGGCGGCATGGTACGGATTTAGTGATTTGGTGACTGGGTGACTGGGTGATTGTGATTGGTGATTGTGATTGGTGATTGTGATTGGTGATTGGTGATTGGTGATTGGTGATCCTTAGACAAGCTCGGGAGTGATTGGTGATAAATTAAACTTTTTTCAAATCGTAATTCGTACATCGTAATTCGTGCATTTTTTCTACTAGTTGATCATGACGATGGAACCTTTTACTACTGTTTGACCTGATGATGAAATTTCGGCTGAGGCATTTCCTGCGGCGGCGAACTGGGCTTGTGCGGTGAGCTTTACGTTTATGCCGCCGGAAGTAAAATCTCCGCCGGAAGAAGTTGCTTCTATGTTCTGCACTGCGGTCATGCTGATCTTTCCTTTTGCCGCTATCGTTACATCTTTTGCGCTATCCAGCTTAATGCCGCTGGAATCCATTGTGATGGTATTGTTGTTCTGATCGGATAACGTTATTGATTTCGCATCATCACTTAATACAATTTTATTATTTCCGGGAGTTGTTACTGTGATGATTTTTTTATCGTCGTCAATTTCAATTTTTACCAATGATTTACTGACGATCGCTTTGAATGTGTTTTTTGTATCGGGTGTATATGGTGCTGCGTTTTTGCTGCTGTGCATCATCCCAAGAATTACAGGGCAACGCGGATCATCATCGAAAAATCCTACGACAACTTCATCACCAACTTCCGGGTAAAAATAAGCTCCGGCTTTTCCTGTTGCATAAAAAGTTGCCATACGCGCCCATACAGCCTGCGCATCATTTTGCATCAGTGGCAAAGTAACCTGTACACGAAAATGTCCTAACGCATCCGCATCGGTCTTTTTTACAACGCCGATCTGTAATCCGTGAACAGGTGGCAACAAACCTTGTGCAGGTGGAACAGAAATCGCATTTGTTTCAGCGAATGGAATTGGCTCTAATCCGAAATCAGCTTCTGTAATCCAGTCGCCTCCTTCGATGATGTGTGTAACTGCACGCAGGTAAATATTTCCATTGTAACGCTCACCTACTCCGGCGAGCGCAATCAGCTTATCCGGTTTTGCCAGCGCACTTCCCTGAAAGCGTATTCGTCCGCGAAGGCGCGACATCCACGACTTTAATTGTTGCGCGTTGGCCCAGCTTTGCAATTCATCTTCTGCTACAATCGCGGATGATTGCAATGAAAAATTTGTCAGGCCTACAACTCCTGACAAAGTTGAAGAAGTTAAATTTCCCTGCTCATTCACTGTCGGATCGCTTCCTGTGGACTGAACAATTTTTTGTGTTGCAGGATCCCATGATGTGGCTTTTACAGATGGATACTGATCAACTGATTCAATGCGCGATTCCATTTCGATCAATGAATCTCCGTAGGTGACACTGAGCACTGCAGTTCCGGAAACCGTCGGCGCATTTACATTAACAGCACCATCATCTACTGCGACGATCATTCCATTTGCTTCCGCGCGTGCGATAAGAAAATCCCAATCGGTGCTGTAGTGCTGAAAGATCTGGTTATGATTTACTGTCGTCGAAGCAACAGTTGCAGTAAGTCCGTACGTTCCAACTATCGTGCTTATCAGATCACCGTCTTTCACGGGGCTATCACCACTGTTGAAAAATGTATTCTTCTTACCCACAGTCATCTTCACGGCTTTGTCTTTGCACACAACCTCCAGCACTGAGTCTTCTTTATCAATTTTCAAACCCTGCTGAACAATAATTCCACTGAAGATCTGCGTTTCATTAAATTCATAACCGGCAGTAATGACAATAGGATTCCCTGGAATAAAATCGGCAGAATCGCTGACAGGAAATGACTGATCAGCAGGCGAACCATCACGCACAACGATCAAGGCAGTGGGAATGCGGTTTATTTCTTTGTTCACTTCAACAGATACTACCTGGTACGCATCACTTATAGCATTCCCGTTCACTTTTATCGTGAAAGAGACAAGCGTGGTGGTAGCATCTAAAGGAGAGACAGCCATTTTATTTTTTTATTTGACTACAGGTGGAAACTCAATTCGCATTCCGGGAACGAGATCGGTAAAATGATCAAGACCATTCGCACGTGCGACTTCTAAATAAAAAGACGGATCACCATAAATCCTGTAGCACATCAACGGCAGCGTATCTCCTTCGAGAACAGTCCGCAAATGTGTCATATCGGGTGATTGATTATCATCATCTCTTGCAATGGTTGCAGGATCCATTGTTTCTTCGAATGTCACAGAAGCTTTTGCACGAAGCGGCACACCTTGCGGACTGAAGAGTGTGTAAGTAACATTCAGCGTGCTGAGCACACATTTAAAAATGATGGAGCCCCAGCTGAGCTGCAAATAATTCGGACGGTGAATTGTGCCGTTGTAATCGTAAGTAAGTTTTCTGAATTCTTTGATCTGCGCATACACATCACCTGTGCTTCCCGGAATTACACCGGTGGTATCAAACATGATATCGAAGCTGAGCGATTCGGGCTCTACACCAACATATTTTAAAGTATTAGCGCCCTGCCCCGGAACCTCCTGGCGCGTGCTTTTGATTTTGTAATTGAATGTAAGCTGATCAGGATTTACAAAAACAGTGTATTCAGAATCCTGCGCAGAAAAAGACGCATCAGTATAAGCAGTGATGGTCATGGGCGTAAGCGTGCCCGCGGATATGGAGGAGAGGAGAGACATTTACTATTTCAAAAAAAATCAATAAGATTAACGCGGCGCGCGCTTGCGTAATTTTCCAAGCACACGTTTTGTACATTCTTCAATAATCGCTTTACGATCATCAGCTACCTGCCGCGAATTTTGCTGCTGATCGTTTTGCCGCGTGATAGTTGCACGAACAACAATTTCCCTGATTTCGATTGACATGATAAATTATTTTTAGTGCAGTTCAAAAAGATGGTATTCCCGGCATTGCTACAAAATAATTATACGAAAGCTCGAGTGTTTCCAATGCAATTGCATTTTCCATTGAATCAAAACCGGAAACATTCCACTTCACCGGCCACGCGCCGATAAATGTCCACGACATCAATGGTGTTCCTTCGGGACCTAGCAAACTTACCAGCACATCCTGCGTTACGATCGGGGAAACAAGTCCGCCCTGCATGCTTCCCATGAACCAAAGCTGAAGCATAGAACCGGCGGTAACCAATCCGCGCTTGAGCACAAGATTTTCATAAGAAGCACGGGAGGGAGCCTTGTATTTAAACCGGTTCTCACCTCCCATTGCAATCTCTTCTGTTTCCATTGTCGCTGATATTCCGGATACTTCTTTAAACTGCGCATCAACCGATCCTGTAAGACTAACAATGGGCAGCGTAAAATAAAATCCGAGTGGCGGA
>JBKJMR010000070.1:0-4293 GCA_046596275.1 Bacteroidia bacterium
ATTGGTTTACAACGCACAAAGACCGGTACCAGGCTGAGCAGGAAAATATGCTGGCCTTTGCTGAAGAGCTGCTTAAAAAAATGCGTGGACACGATGAGATTGAAAATGCTTCTGCGAAAAAAGTTTTGCACCGTATTTATAAAGACGTTCGCTTTTCGAAAGATAAGTCACCTTACAAAACGCATTGGAGTGGGTCTTTTAAACGGGCAACGAAAAAGAAACGTGGAGGATATAATTTTCATATTGAACCCGGAAATTCATTTTTAGCAGGAGGATTTTTCGGACCTGATGCAGATGATCTCAAACGGATAAGGGAAGATATTGACCGCAATCATAAAGCCTGGAAAAAGTTGCTGGAGAATAAAAAAACGAAAAATTTCTTTGGTGTATTGCGTGGTGATAAGCTGCTGACGACACCGAAAGGTTTTGACAAAGATCATGCTGCCATTGATTTACTTCGTCACAAATCATTTTTTCTTCAGCATGATTTCACAGATAAAGAAGTGTTGAGTGAAAATTTTGCAGAGCAGCTAAACCAGGACTTTAAAAACCTGCGTCCATTTTTCGATTATATGAGCGATGTGCTTACTACGGATTTGAATGGAGAGTCGGTGCTTGAATAGGGGGGGACGAATTACGAATCAGAACGAATTTACGAATCTGTGTGTGTGGGCGAATTACGAATGAAACCGAATATACGAATCACTCTACAGCACAATTTTCTCCGCGGTTCCTTTTGCGTCATCGTGCCGTAGCTTGTACTGAGCTTGCCGAAGTACGTTAAAAAAAATCGTGCAGACAAATTCTCTTCTTCAAAAACACTTAAGGGAACGAATTACGAATGAAAACGAATTCTACGAAAGAAAGGGGGAACGAATTACGAATCAAAACGAATTTACGAAAGAGCGGAGGGAACGAATTACAATGAAAACGAATTTAGGACCGGCTGTTATTTTTTCGATCGTTTAATGAATTTAGCTTCGAAGGCTTTAGCGCTTATATTTTAATTCCTAATACTAATACATCGTCCACCTGCTCGAGATTACCTTTCCACTTCAGGAATTCTTTGTCGATGCGGTCGGCTTGCTCTTTGATTGGGAGAGAAGAAATTTTTGAAAGCAGTTCGCTGAAATTTTTTGAAAGGAACTTTTTTCCTGTGGCTTGTCCGAATTGATCAGCGTAACCGTCAGAAGACATGTAGAATGTTGTGCCGTGCACGAAAGGGATTTCTATTTCAGTGAAAGGCGCATCAGCAGAATTTTTTTCGGCTGCAACAGAATAACGGTTTCCTTTTATCATGCGCAATTCTTTTCCGTCATGGTGATATAATGGCCGGCCGGCTCCTGCATAGCTTGTTTTACCGGAAGTTTTATCAATGCAAAGCAGGGCGATATCCATTCCATCAGTAGTGTCTCGTGCATCCGCATCTTTATTCAGCGCCTGGATCATCATCACGTGAAGGAGCTCGAGAATTTCAGAAGGTGAAGGTGTGCCAGGCTGTTCAATAATTTTATTCAGAATATTTACGCCGATCACGGAAACCAGCGCGCCCGGAACGCCATGACCGGTGCAATCTGCAACAGCGATATACGTCTTCCCGTCTTTTTCTGCAAGCCAGTAAAAATCTCCACTGACAATATCGCGTGGTTTGTTGAGAATAAAATAGTCGTAGCCGGATTTTTGCAGGATCCGTTCATCAGGCATTACTGATTGCTGAATTCTCCGCGCATAGGTAATGCTTGCTGTGATCTCTTCTTTCTGCTGTGAAATTTCATTGTTTTTATGTTCAAGCAATGAATTATGTTTTTGCTTATTCACCAACAAAATAACAATCGCGATAATTATTCCAAGCAGCAGCACACCGCCGCAAATAAAGAAAATTAAATTTCGTTTGTAAGCCGCATCTGCACGAACCTGCTCTTCATGCATTCTTGTCATCTCTTTATTTTTCTTGTCAATTTCATAGCTCTTCTGAAGCTTTTCAATTTTTGCTGTGGACTCAACACCATGTAAACTATCATCGAGATCCATGTACCGTTCTTTGTAGTACAAGGACTTTTCATAATTCTTTTTCTTTTTATAAATAGCACTAAGCCCATCATAGAAATTCGCTTCAAGATCTCTTGCACCTATTTTATTTGATATATCAGCGCCACGAGTAAAATAGAGCATCGCAGAATCTATATTTCCAAGACTTTCTTCTGTTATTCCTAGTGCTAAAAGTCCATTGCAAACACTTTCAGGCCTGCTCGCGTTGAGCGCAGATGCCAGACCTTTTCTTCCATAAAAAACAGCAGAGTCATATTGATTTAAATTACGGAAGCACGCACCCATATTATTGTAGGTTGATGTCAGGCGCGAAGTCATTCCATGCTTCTCAAAGGTTGCCGCTGCCATCCGTATATAATGCAGCGCTAAATGATAATCATCCTTCTGCACATACATGGCACCGATGTTACCAAGTACTGCGCCTTCGAAATCGGGATTTTTATTGCTCAGGCGATTCATTACAAATGCTTTTTTATAAGCACTTAACGCACCATCCGTATCTCCCTGCTGGTAATAAACATTTCCAAGCGTGAGATGGCAAGCCGCTATACCAAACGTATTGTTAGACTTCTCATTTCTTTTTAAAGCGCGAATAGCAAAATCAGCTGCACTGGGATAATCTCCCATTCGGTTATATACGTTTGCTGTATTCAGAAGCATATGGGCCACTTCAACTTCATTTCCAAGTTGGCCCCAACGAGTCCCTGCAGAATCATAATAAAGTATGGCTAGTTCAAAGCGCGCCGCATTTTCAAAATATTGCCCATACATATTATAGCCTGTAGCAAGTCCGTGACCATAATTTATAGGTCGTGCCGTTTGAATTGCTTTGAGTGCGTATTGCTGATGCTGAAGCGCGTCCCTGTAACGATAATGATTAGCAAGCTGATTGTATGTATTTACTTTTGCAGAATCACTTATTTCTTTTTTTAAAGCCGTCTTCAGACTGTCTGCAAGATGATCTGTCTGTGCGAATGAAGGCATTGCCCACACCAGCAGGAAAAAAACGCAGAAGAATTTTGACAAACAGTTTTGCATAGGATTATTCTACTCTTACTCCAATAACAAGTATGTCATCCACTTGTTCAAGTCCGCTCTTCCAATCTACGAATTCTTTTTTCAGGATGCGCATTTGTTCTTCACACGAAAGCAAATGAATTTTCAAAAGTAATTCACGGAAACGCGTGTATTTAAACTTTTTGCCGATTGGTCCGCCGAATTGATCTGCATAACCATCGGTAAATAAATAAATCATATCACCTTGTGCGAGCTGAAATTCATGATTGGTATAAATATCGGTTACACCATCCGCATTGATCCCGATCGGAAATTTATCCGGCTTGAGCTGAATGAATTCTCCTTTGGAAATAATATAGGCAGGATTAAAAACGCCCGCATATTGTAATTTACGGGTTGCCGGATCATAACTACAAAGCGCAAGATCCATTCCGTCTTTCACTGAATTGCCACCATCAGACTGACGCAATAATTTATTTACACCGTAATCAAGATGATAAATAATATCGGATGGTTTGGTAAGCCCCATTTCGTTCACTGCCTGGTTGAGCAAATTAAATCCAACCACCGACATCAGCGCACCGGGAACGCCATGTCCTGTGCAATCAACAGCAGCAAAAATGGAAAGGTTATCACGGTTTTCGAGCCAATAAAAATCTCCGCTTACCACATCTTTTGGTTCGTAAAGAATAAAGCTGTTTGGCAGGACACGTTTGATCTGGCTCTCCGGCGGAAGAATAGAATCCTGGATCTTCTTTGCATAATTAATACTATCGGTGATCGATTTTTTCTGCAAGGTAATTTCTGCATTTTGTTTTTCCAGCTGATCATTCGCTAATTGTTTCGTGCGATTTCTTTTTAACATAAACACGATCCCTGAAAGCACGATCAGCACAACCGCAATAAGGAAGGCAACAACAAATTTTGTCCGCGACATAGCAAGCGCATCGATCTCCGCATTCTTTTTCAGGTTATCAATCTCATGCTTGTTTTTTTCTTTTTGGAAAACGGATTCTTTTTCAGCAATAAGGGCAGTAATCTCTTTACTATGCAATGTATCCTGGAAGACAAGCAGCTTTTTAAGAAGCTGGTAAGATTTCGAAGGCATCCCGATGTAAGCGTAACGGTCTGCAATCGCTTCATAGGCATCTTCAATAATGGGAAGATCATTCATCTCGCGCAGCTGAGCCAGGCCTTTATCGATATAAATATTTGCTGTTGTCGTAT
>JBKJMR010000140.1:0-3885 GCA_046596275.1 Bacteroidia bacterium
GGCAATTCGAAGATTTCATTTGCAAACGTGGTGATAGAATCAGATACTATCTCCCCGGATTCATTTACAGGCAAAGCAGTCTTTGCAACCTTTGTTCCCGGATTACAACACACGAATAAAATAAAAAAAGGAAGTATCCGTAACAATGCATTTTTCATTCCGAGTTCCCTCTCACCACATCCACAATAGAATGAAATGTATTCTCCAACGCCATTTCAACTTGTTCTTCCTTCATCCATTTCACATCGGTAATGCCTTCTTCCTTCTGCGGCTTTAACTTCCGATCATCATCGCAGCTCATTTCATACCAGTATGTTTTTTTGAGAACGATTTTGTTGTGATGCTTATAAGTGTGAAATGTTGGAGACAATGTTTTAAGAATTTTCAACTTCCCGATTCCGCATTCCTCCTCCACTTCACGCACTGCTGCAACTTCAGGTGTTTCTCCCTTTTCGAGCTTTCCTTTCGGCAGATCCCATTTATCATTCCGGAAGATCATCAGCAATTCGCCCTTTTTATTTTTCACACGCCCGCCGGCAGCTTCAATTATTTTGCAGCGGCTTTGAAATTCATCCATTACTTTTTCCGGATTTTCATCGAACAAAAAAGTGCGGGTGAAAAAATCACGTTGTTCGTGGGCGAGATTCAGCAATTCATCGAGACTTGCGGGATCAAAACGGAGTAAAAGCGTTCCGGGATTCATAACAATCTCCGCATCGCTTTTGACGATGAAAAGCGGATGATTGTTGATGAAAACTTTATACATTGATTATTGTAAAAAAAATCTTCTGTGTAGCTATTCAATTCAAAAACCAACACCCAATTTTATTTTATTTTATCAAGTTCAACCTCAAATAAAATTTCCAATGGGTTATTGAGGATTTGATCTGAGCGATTATATTCAATGTGATAAACAGAAACAACCTGTTTGGTGATCTGTGAAAATACATCACCCAAGTCCTTCTCTTTTTTCGCTACAACACTATTTCCTTTATCAGACGCCACTGCATCTAAATCATCCTTATCAAAATCAGCTCCTTTCAACCCAATCGCATACCTGGAAATAGATGAATTACCGATAGCAGATTTAAGATTATCAGGGTTATTGCTGTCATTGTCTCCCCCATCCGTGAAAACAACTAACGATTTTGATCCCTGGAAAGTAAGGCCATCCAACATGTCAATTCCGGCTTTTGTCGCTTCGAATAAAGCAGTCCTGTCCTGGTAGTTGGTATAACCATCGATCAATGCATCGAGCTGGCTTATATTTGATGCATCATAAAAGATGGTACTTTGAATTGCGCTTCTGGTTGAAAAAAATATAACAGCAACCTTTGAATTTATGGTGCCATCAACCACAGTATGGGCAAAGGTTTTTGCATACTTTTTCAGATCATCTACAACATTGCCGAGTGATGTGCTCATATCAAGAACGAGAACAGATGCAATATCCGTTTTGGAGGCAGATGTGTTTAACGAAAATTCAGACTGTTGCTCCCATTTTCGATTCCCCTTTTCACGTTCACTGATAATTACCTTTTCGATTTCAAAATTATTTCTGCTCGACTGAACACGAACACCATTCAAAGAGATACGGATAGTGTTTTGGCCAATATCAGTTGCAGAAGCTGAATCGACCGAAATAAATTTAGATTGTTCCTTCAGTTCAACACCGGGAGACAGTGACGAGCTATGTGCATACTCATAAACCAGCATTTCCTTACCTCCGACCCACAAAGGAAATTTTTCAAGTTTACGGCAAGCGCCAATCAATACTATTGTTACAATACAGATTATCTTTAAAATATGTTTCATGGAAAGGGTCACAATGGTTTAACTATTTCTATTTCAATGCTGTTTCCTCAAAAATACTCAAATGAATGTATGGGTTAAGATTTATGACACATTCTTTATACATTTGTTGCATATGGTAACCAATGCCGGAATAGCTGCGAAAGTTGCAGAATTTCTACTTCAGATCAAAGCTGTAAAGCTACAACCTCAACAACCTTTTACCTGGGCTTCAGGCTGGAAATCGCCTATTTACTGCGATAACCGCAAAACCCTCTCCTACCCGAAAGTGCGGACCTTCATCCGTCAGCAATTCGTGCAGATGATAAATGAAAATTTCAGCACTCCTGATGTCATCGCAGGTGTAGCAACGGGCGCAATTGCCCAGGGCGCGCTTGTGGCTGAAGAAATGGGATTGCCTTTCATTTACGTCCGCCCCGAACCGAAAAAGCACGGAATGGGAAATCTCATCGAAGGCGAAATCAAACCCGGACAATCTGTTGTGGTAATTGAAGACCTGATCTCTACAGGTGGAAGCAGCTTAAAAGCGGTGGAAGCTTTGCGCGAAGCAAAATGTGATGTAAAAGGAATGGCCGCCATTTTTACTTATGGTTTTCAGACTGCGACAGAAAATTTCCGCTCTGCAGATGTAAATCTTGTCACACTAAGCGATTATCCTTCGCTCATTCGCCAGGCTTTGCACGAAGGATATATTACTGAACAAGATATTGCTGCTCTTGAAGCGTGGAGAAAAAATCCTTCCGGCTGGGGCATTTAGCATTTATTCATTCTCTAAAATTTATTTCATGACAACAATTGAAAGTGATGTGGTCCCGGTAGAACAATCGCAGGAAAAGCTATTTTTATTCCTGAGTGATTTTAATAATTTCGAAAAGCTGATGCCGAAAGAGGTAACAGAATGGAAAGCGACAAAAGACACTTGCAGCTTTAACATCAGCGGCATGGCAAAAGTGGGATTGAAAATAGAATCAGCAACTCCGAATTCGAAAATTCATATCGTATCGGAAGATGGTGGGAAATTACCTTTTGCATTTACACTCGATGCGCTGATTAATTCTACAGGAGAAAACACTTGCACCGGACAACTTATTTTCAATGGCGATATTCCAATCTTCATCCGCCCGATGGTAAAAGGTCCGCTGGAGAAATTCTTCAACGCGCTTGCACATAAAATGAAAGACATTACATAAAAAGGGAAAGGGTGACGAGTGACAAGTGACAAGTGGTTGTAATGATTTTCACCTGCCACCTGTCACTTGCCACCTGTCACACAACCAATACAATTTCTCAACTAAGAAACATCGTCAAAAAATGCCAAAAGGAATCTATAAAGTACCGACCCCAATAAACGAGCCGATCAAAATGTATGCGCCGGGAAGTCCGGAACGTGCGGAATTGAAAAAGATGCTTGCTGAAATGCGTTCTGTTGAGTTGGACATTCCTATGTACATCGGCGGAAAAGAAGTGCGCAGCGAAAATAAATCACGCATCTCTCCTCCGCATGATCATAAACATACGCTCGGTTATTTTCACAAGAGCAGCAAAGAACATGTTACGCAGGCAATCGATGCAGCGTTGGCCGCAAAAGAAAAATGGACCAACCTCAGCTGGGAGCACCGTGCAAGCATTTTCATCAAAGCATCTGAACTAATTGCAGGGCCTTATCGCGCAAAATTAAATGCGGCGACAATGCTCGGCCAATCTAAAAATGCATTCCAGGCGGAGATTGATTCTGCTTGCGAAATCATAGATTTTCTCCGTTTTAATGTGCATTACATGACGGAGATTTATCACCAGCAGCCGAATTCAGCGCCGGGAATGTGGAACCGTTTGGAATGGCGTCCACTCGAAGGATTTATTTACGCGCTGACTCCATTTAACTTCACTGCCATTGCAGGAAATCTTCCAACTTCATGCGCGATGATGGGAAATGTGGTGGTTTGGAAACCGAGCAATACACAGGTTTATTCTGCGAATGTGCTGATGGAAATTTTTCAGAAAGCAGGAGTGCCAGATGGTGTTATTAATTTGATTTATCCTTCTGGTCCGGATGCTGCTGATGTAATTTTTAAT
>JBKJMR010000228.1:0-5576 GCA_046596275.1 Bacteroidia bacterium
TTTCCAGGTCTGTTTTTGGAATTCGTCTGCATTTTTGGTTTCTTCATCGAAGAATTTCATCGGCAATTGGCATATTTCCGAATGTTATTTCCTAAATTTAGTTTCCTAAAAAAATCAGGCCCATGACACGTAAAGCTTTACTGTTTCTATTCACTTGTGTATTCACTTTCCCGGCCCTTGCACAGCTTAATGGTACTTATACTATTGACGCTTCAAGTGCGGCCTCTGCAACAAATTATGTTTCCGTTAGCGCTGCAATTGAAGATCTTTCTTCAGGAACACGTTCGGATGGCGGACCGGTAAATGGTCCCGGAGTGAACGGTGCGGTTGTGCTTCGCATTGAAGCATCATCCGGACCCTATGCAGAACAAATTACCATTCCTTTAATTGCAGGCGCTTCTGCTGCAAATACAATTCGTCTTACCGGTGGAGCTTCAATGGAAATGATCACTTTTTCCGGAACCACTACTGCGAATCGCCAGGTAATAAAGCTGGATGGTGCGCGACATATTATACTGGACAGCTTAACCATCATGAATACTGATGCAACGTATGGTTACGGTGTTCACATTACAAACAGCGCTGATAGTAACGTTGTTTCAAATTGTGCGGTTGTTACCAATACAACAGCAACATTAACCAATTTTGCGGGTATTACAATCTCCGGATTAACAGTGGCGACAAACGGTGATTTTGGTGATGATAATCTCATTCAGAATAATACTGTTATCGGGGGATATTATTCAATCACGATGCGTGGTACAGGAACAACTGTATTCAACCAGCGTAATAAAGTGATCAATAACACCCTTCGTGATTTTTATTATTACGGCATTTATTGTTATTACCAAAATCTGACAGAGATCATTGATAATACTATTTCAGCACGTGCTACCGGCTCGGCTTCAGGTTATGGAACTTACCTCAATTACGTTGACCGTTTTACTGTAGAAAGAAATCAATATACTAATCTTGGTGCAACAGCGATTTACGCGACCAATGGAAATTACCAGGGTGGTACCGGAACAGCACGCGCACGTATTGTGAATAATATGATCGGCGGCGGATGGATCGATACAACACCTTATGGAATTTACCTTACAACAAATTCACGTTACCTCGATATATGGCATAATTCTGTCAGCATGAATAATGGTAACTCGCGCGGACTTTATCTTACAGGCGGACTCGGTAATGATATTCGCAATAATTCATTTGCGGTTTTTAATTCGACAACAGGTTATGCGATGTACATTACTAATGTTAGTTATGTTACGACGGTAGATTACAATAATTATTATGCGCCGGGCTCTTCTACTTTTATTTATCTCGGAAGCGCCTATAACACTACGAATTTTATTGGCGGTGGCGGATTTAATATCAATTCGCGCCAGGGCAATCCGCTTTACCAGAATTTAGCATCGAACTTACACACCACAGGACTACAGCTTCATGATGCCGGAATAAATGTGGGTGTTACATCGGATATTGACGGAGATGCACGTCCGCTTGCACCAACTTTAATCGTTGATATCGGCGCTGATGAATATTCGCCATCGCTTAATGATGCGGGTGTTACTGCATTGGCAAATCCGGTTACGCCATTTGCCGCAGGTGTACAAAATATCAGCACGATCATTTACAATTACGGATCCAATACATTAACAAGTGCAACAATAAACTGGGACGTGAACAATGTGCTTCAAACTCCTGTTGCATGGACAGGAAGTCTTCCCACTTACACTTCTTCTTCGCCTGTTACACTCGGAACATTTAATTTCGTAGCGGGAAATACATACAACTTTCGTTTCTGGACAAGCAACCCGAATGGTGTTACTGACAACAACATGACGAATGATACGTTGGAAATTACATTGTGTGTTGGATTGAATGGTGTTTATTCCATTGGTGGTACGGGTGCAGATTTTCCAACGATCAATGCTGCTGTTGCCGCGCTTGTTTGTGGTGGTGCTGCCGGTCCTGTTACATTTAATCTTACCCAGGGCGCAGGTCCGTTCAATGAGCAGGTTATCATTCCAACTATCATGGGCGCTTCACCGGCACGAACAATTCGTTTTAACGGAGGAGCAAATCGTGAGACGGTAACATTCGCAGCATCATTAACTACGGAGCGTGCAGTAATCAAGCTCGATGGCGCACGTCATATTATTCTTGACAGCCTTACGATCACCAACACGGGTGCTACTTATGGTTATGGTGTGCAGCTGACGAACAGCGCTGACAGTAATATTGTGAGGAACTGTCTTGTTAACGTTAACACAACGGCAACGTCAAGCAATTTTGCTGGTATTACCATTTCAGGTGCAACGGTTACAACGTCAGGAGATTTTGGTGATGGAAATCTTTTCCAGGATAATACAATCACAGGTGGTTATTATGGAATTACCATGCGCGGAACAAGTTCAACTGTTTTTAGCCAGAGCAATAAAATTATCGGCAATACCATTCAGGGCTTTTATTATTATGGCATTTACTCTTACTATCAGAATCTAACAGAAGTCATAGGTAATACTATTACTGCACGACCAACAGGATCAATATCCGGTTATGGAATGTACATGTATTACAATGACCGTTTTGTAATTGAGAATAACAAGATGCAAGGATTGGGTGGAAACGGTATTTACACGTATTATGGAAATTACCAGGGTAATACTGTTTCAACGCGTGCACGAATTGTAAATAATATGATTGGCGGAGGATGGCTTGATACTACTCCATACGGTCTTTACATTGCAACCAACTCACGTAATATTGATATCTGGCATAATTCGGTGAGCATGGACAATGGTACTTCACGTGCGTTGTACATTTCAAGCGGATCAGGAAATGATGTGCGGAATAATTCCTTTGCAGTTTTTAATTCAACAGCAGGATATGCGGCATACATTACCAATGCAACGTATGTTTCATCACTGGATTATAATAATTATTACGCGGCGGGATCAAGCAACTTCATTTATGTTGGTACAGCTTATTCAGTTGCAACGTATGTTGGCGGCGGTGGATTTAATACCAATTCACGCGATGGCAATCCGTACTATGTTAATCCAACAAACGATCTTCATTCATTTGCCGCACAGCTTTACGATGCAGGAACAAATCTTGGCGTGATGACAGATATCGATGGTGATCCGCGACCGCTTGCACCTTCAACCGGTTTCGACATCGGCGCTGATGAATACGGAGTTGTATTAAATGACATTGACCTTGTTTCCATTTATACACCTTCTATGAATAGCTGCGCCGACAGTAATATGGTTGTATCTGTTATCGTGACCAATTTCGGTGCGAATACAATAACAACAATGCCATTGACAGCGACATACAGCGGTTATACTTCAGGAACATTAAATTCAACCTACAACGGATCACTTGCCTTCGGACAAACGGATACACTTGTTGTCGGCAGTTTTAATTCACATCCCGGTGGCACACTTACCGTTACCGTTTACAGCACACTCACAGGAGACCAGAATACAAGTAATGATACGCTGACAACAACTGTTACTATTCTGCCGATTGCTCCTGTTGCAATTGCTCCGAATGATACAGCATGTGCAGGTTCATCTGCAACGTTGAGTGTGAATTCAGATGGTTATGCGCATAACTGGTATGATGCACCGAACGGAGGAAATCTTTTAGCTTCCGGCGATACATTTACTACCGCGCCGATTACTGCGAACTCTACTTTTTATGTAGAAGCGCTCAGCCGTTCTAATGGAAATTTGATGACAAGCTATGCAGGAGGAAACGGTTGCGATGGTGCAATGTTCGATGTGGTTCCGAATGTGAACATGACCATCGATTCATTTGCATGTAATATCGGCAGCACGGCGACAGAAACTGTTCGTGTGTTTTATCGCACAGGATCTTACGCAGGAAATGAAACCACTCCGGGCGCATGGACGATGCTTGGCGTTACAACAGTAACAGGAGCAGGTGCCGGAAATCCAACACTTATTCCATTAGGCGGAATTCCTATGGTTGCAGGACAGACCTATGGAATTTATATGATGCTGATGAGCGCGAATATGGATTACACAACCGGTTCGCAGAACTTTACCAATAATGAAATGACAATCATTACCGGTTCAGGTCTTTGTGCCCCGTTTGCAACAGTAAATGCAGGCCGCATCTGGAACGGTGAAATTTATTACACCAAAGAAGTTTGTCCGAATCCGATTCGTACTGCGGTGAATGTAACCGTACTTACGCCACCAACTGTTTCTCTCGGTTCCGATACAACAGTTTGCGGCGCATTCACACTCGACGCAGGAAATGCAGGAAACAGCTTTGTGTGGTCGACAGGTGATACAACACAAACAACTGTTGCACCTTCAACAGGTCCATATTCAGTAAGCGTAGATGATGGCCAGTGTATTTCCCGCGACACTATTCAGCTTACTATAAATCCGCTTCCTGTTCTCAATGTTACGATGAGCTCACCGGTAGTTTGCGCAGGAGAAAGTGATACGCTCACTGTTTCGGGTGCTGCGTTTTACAGCTGGAGCAGCGGAGGCAATTCAACAACAGAAATTGTTACACCGTTTACAACCACCACGTATACTGTTTATGGTTTAGGAAATAATGGTTGTGCCGACAGCTCAATGGTTACTGTGAATGTGAATCAGCTTCCTGCTGTGAGCTATACAGCCACTACAGATTCTGTTTGCGCAGGAAGTTCAGTTATTCTCAGCGGTACAGGTGCAACAACTTATTCGTGGACCGGTGGTGTTATGAATAACGTAGCATTTACACCTTCGAACACAGCAACGTATACAGTAACAGGCGTTGATAATAACGGCTGTTCCGATACAGCGTCTGCAACGATCACATTGAATACAGTGCCAAGCGTAGGTTATACGGCATCTGCAACAACAGTTTGTCAGAATACACCGGTTACCTTAAACGGAACAGGCGCATCTGCTTACAGCTGGACAGGAAACGTAACGAACAACGTTCCATTCAATGCAACTGCTACCACGACGTATATCGTGACCGGAACAGCTCCAAACGGATGTACCAATACTGCTTCTGTTACGATCACAGTAAATCCGGCGCCGAACGTTGGTATCACTTCATCGGCAACCACAGTTTGCCAGGGAGGAAGTGTAACGCTTAACGCAACAGGCGCAGCGAATTACTCGTGGACTCCTGCCATCTTAAACAATGTGCCATTTACGCCAACCAGCAGCAGCATGTATACAGTGATTGGCTGGAATGCGAATGGCTGCACGGATACTGCGGCAGTAATGATCACAGTAAACCCGCTTCCGGTAGTGACAGCTACTTTGTCCTTTGACACTGTTTGTTTGAATGACGGCGCGGCAACGCTTACAGGTGGATCACCAAACGGCGGTACATGGAGCGGACCGGGAGTAAGCGGCAGCACATTCTCTCCATCTGTCGGAAATGGTCAGCATACGATTACTTATTCGTACACTGATATTAACGGCTGCCAGAATGCTGCTACTGATAATATTGTGGTAGATGCATGTACCGGTATCATTGATCAGGCATCAGCAACCACAGCTTTCACTATTTACCCGAAT
>JBKJMR010000259.1:0-2957 GCA_046596275.1 Bacteroidia bacterium
ATAAAATAGCTGTTTCGCTTTCAAGGAATGGCTGCCCCTGATCGATGATGAAAATGATGACGAGCATACAAATGATCAGCGGAATGGTTGCGATGCGCGTAAAAAGTCCGGCAACGATAAGTATGCAGCAGAAAAATTCGGCAAAGATGGTGAGACTTAACGATAAAGGATGTCCCACATGAAGCGGATCAGGAAAAGCATCCACCTTTTCACTGAAGTTGATTAGTTTTTTCCATCCGTGCGATATCATCGGTATGGTGGCAAGGCGCAGGATCAGCGCTGTGAGACTTAAAGTAACATCTGGCTTGAATGGAAATAGCTTCATAAATCAAATTTAAGATATTCAAACCGACTATTTTTTCTTTCGATACTTGTTTTTTCCTGTGGAGTGTGGATTGCGACGATAACAAGAATTACAATCGCAACGAATACCGGTGTTACGGATTCAGCCCAGCTCATTCAGCACAGTTTCGGTGGGCTTCGCATCCGCAAAATAGCTGACGATCTTCTGTAGCACACGATCAACAACTGAATCCGGGCAGCTTGCACCGCTCGTGAGAATAATATGCGCCGGCCTTTTTCCCGGAAGCCATTGCATCGTTTCTTTCACATCATGCAAATGCATATCGAAATGGCGAATCAGTTCCGGGGAAATAATTTCCGAATCATCTTTGATATAATACGTCGGAAATTTTCGTTCGCACAATTCAACAAGATGAGAAGTGTTGGAGCTATTATAACCACCGACAACAATTGCCAGGTCTGCATCTTGTTTCAATAATGCATATGTTGCTTCCTGGTTTTCATTCGTGGCGTAACACAACGTATCGCGCGTATCGGCAAAATGATCTTTGATTTCTGCTTCACCATATTTTTGAATCATCACGGTGCGCAGCAAATCAGCAATGGCTTGTGTGTCGGTTGCAAGCATGGTAGTTTGATTAATTACACCAACACGTTGTAACTGTTTTTCCGGATCAAATCCGGGTGATGTTCTTCCTGCAAATATTTTGTCAAATTCCGCTCGCGGCAAAATTCCTTTTATAAAATCGCCGAGCAGCATCGTTTCTTCCATGTCTTTTACAATGATGACAGGGCCAAACGGAATGCTTTGTGAAAAGGTGGCGCGTGTTTCTTCATGACTTGGTTTGCCATGCAGCACTATAGTGTATTCGCGTCCGCCAAGCTGCTCAGATTTATGCCAGACGCGTTCCACAAACGGACAAGTCGTATTGTATTGCGTCGGTGCAATGCCCAATGATTTTAATTGCTCCTGGATAATTGTTGTGGTTCCGAAAGCGGGAATGATCACAACATCTTCAGGTTTCAATTCTTCCCATGGTATAAGTTGATTTCCTTTTGTATCCATGAGAAATTTGACGCCGCGGGAAATTAAATCGTTGTTCACTTCCGGGTTATGGATCATCTGGCTCAGCAGAAAAATGCGATTCCCCGGATTTTCATCAATGGCGCGAAAAGAAATCTCAACCGCATTTTCCACGCCATAACAAAAACCAAAATGACGCGCAATAAAAAATTTCACCGGACCAAAATCCAGCACAGTAGGAGAGATGTCCTGCTTTTTAGGATCCTTAATTTTACGCGCCGCCTTCAGCTTCGAAATGATCGGGCTGCGGTAAAACTCAGGGATGTTGAAGGATTTCATTTGTCCTACAAAGATAGCCAAGGGAAGGGATTTAGTAATCTGGTAATCTGGTAAGTTGGAAATTAACGCGCGTCCTTACGCACTCTTTCACATTTAATAACTCCTTTTTTTTCAATTATCCAGTTACCAGATTACCAGATTACCAAATCCGTGCGCAGGGAATGGTCATAAATGAGAAAATCCCGCTCCTTTGCAGGAACGGGATTTCCATGAGGTGATTTTGATTACTGTTTGATCAATTTTTTAGTCAGTACAGTTGTTTCATTGGTTACACGGACAGAATAAATTCCGCTTGCCAATGTTGACAGGTCGATTGTTTTTACATTGGATGTTGTAAAACGTTCGCTGTAAACAATACGGCCATCGATTGCGGTGATTTCAACTAAAGCATCTTCCATGTTAGAAAGGCTGATCGTGAAATTTCCGTCATTCGGATTTGGATAAACGTTTACAGTAGCAACTGGAGTTGCTTCGATGCCAGTACAAATATCAACGAAAACAGTTGCTGCTGCAGGACAATTTATTGTTGTTGAACCCATTTCTGCTCCTGTTGAATCAGTTGCTGTAGCATAAACAATTGTTTCTGTGATACCGTTAAACTGGCTACCACCTTCGAAGTGCAAATACCAACGGTTGTTCCATGGTGCATAAGTGAAGCTTGCCATATCGGAAAGATTTGAGAATGGGAAAGCAACTGTCGAAGGTTGCGCAGGAAGAACACGACGGTGAATATTGTCATCATTTTCGTCACGGAAAAGCACCGAATACGCTGTGCCGTCAAATTCTGCAATACCGGTAACAGCCCATGTTTCACTCTGATTAAATTCCGGGTTAGCAAGATTTCCCAATTCAGTAACAACACCATCCTGTAGATCGATCACATACCATGCAGCACGTGGTGAGCTGTAAAGAATAAGAAATCCGTAGCCAGAAAAAATTCCGCTTTCGTAATTGTAAGCATTGTCCCAGCCAAAAGGAATCGAATCCGATAACGTAATTACGCCTGAACCAAGTGTAAGATTTGGATTGAGCGAACGCAAATGCGTCACATACATAGAATCAATCATGTTTGCATCAGGAATGCCAACGATCGGATTGTATAATGTAAAAAGTGTTCCTGTTTCAAGATCGCTCGCTAAACCATCCATACGCGGAAGCTTCACCGGGTTTTGCAAATTCAGATCGTAACGTGCTGTTGAATCATCACCTACAACATAAACATGGTTCATCGTTACAGCCATTCCACCGCGATCATCACCTGTAAGAGAATCATGATCAACCACAACACTAT
>JBKJMR010000273.1:0-3118 GCA_046596275.1 Bacteroidia bacterium
ATTCCAACACCGCCGCGACCGATCACTTTTAACCCGGGACAAGCATCGATTAAAACTTTGCGAACTTTTGTTGCTGAGCGAACTGTTAATGCAACATAATGGTGTGCATTTATTTCAGTGATAAGATTATCCTGCGGAACTTTTTTTGTTTCAACAGTGTATCCGGCTTTTTCGAGCAGCTCTTTTCCTTTTGCGTCAATGCCGTCGTTAGCGAGTATTTTTTTGGACATAATTTATTGTGAAGTGATCAGCTCAAGCTGATGTTATGTAAAAGTGATCAGCAGAAGCTGGTCGTTAGTGATGTTGTTTACGCAAATTTTTTCTCGAACGTCTTCATTACTTCCACCAATGCATTCACACTTTCAAGCGGAAGCGCATTGTAAAGTGAAGCACGGTATCCGCCCACATCACGATGACCGCGAATCCCGGAGATGCCTGCTTCTTTCCACATCTTGTCAAACTCCGGTTCTAATTCCGGTTTGGCAGAAATGAAACATGCATTCATAAATGAACGATCTTCTTTGTCGAGCACAGTTCCTTCGAACATACTGTTGCGATCGATCTCTGCATACATCGCTGCTGCTTTGTCGTTATTGATTTTTTCAATCCATTTCAATCCGCCGTTTTCTTTTATCCAGCGAAGTGTGAGCATGGAAACGTAAATTGAAAAAACAGGAGGCGTGTTATACATTGATCCGCCTTTAATATGCACCTGGTAATCGAGCATGGAAAGCATTTTTCTTCCTGTTTTACCAAGAAGATCTTCACGCACAGCAATCATCGTTGAACCAGCAGGTCCCATATTTTTCTGAGCGCCTGCATAAATTAATCCGAACTGATTTCCGTCAACCGGTTTGCTGAAAATATCAGATGACATATCGCAAACAATAGGAACAGCAGTTTTCGGATACGATTTCATTTGTGTTCCGTAGATCGTATTGTTGGAAGTGACGTGCAGGTAATCTGCATCTGCCGGAATTTCATAATTCTTCGGAACGTAAGCGTATTTTTTATCTTCTGAAGATGCGATCACTTTTGTATTGCCGATGGTCTTCGCTTCTTTAATTGCTTTTGCTGCCCACACGCCTGTGCTTACATATGCTGCATAACCACCAGTGCGCAATAAATTGTAAGGAACCATTGCAAACTGAAGACTTGCACCGCCACCTAAAAACAAAACCTGGTAGCCATCACCAATGCCGAGCAATTCTTTCACCAGCGCGCGTGATTCATCCATTACTGCTTCAAAATTTTTGCTTCGATGAGAGATCTCGAGCAACGAAAGATCCATGTTGTCGAAGTTGATACAGGCTTCAGCAGCTTGTTTCATTACTTCCGCAGGAAGGATTCCCGGACCGGCTGAGAAATTGTGCATTTTTTGAGTTAGAGAGGAGGTGGGCATAAGGATTGGATTTTCTGTATTCAAAATTACTAATTAAGCGGTTCGGGAAAATAGAAAACAGGAAATTAGCTAACAGGAAGCTGCTGCCAGATCAAAAAAATGCTGAATTATGACAATTCCCCAACAATTGGCTTAAAATGTTCGCGTATCATTATAAAATAAACGCTGATCCATAGCTAAATCACATTTAATGGCTAACCTTTTAAAATCCAAAGTCGGAAGATTCAGGATTATCGGAATGCTGGAAGGTAGTTCCCTGCTGTTTTTAATTTTCATCGCCGTGCCGATGAAATATTATTTTGATGTTCATTGGGGTTCAAAAATTGTCGGACCCATTCACGGTGTGCTGTTCCTGCTTTTCATTTATTATACGATCATCGTTAGCATTGAACAAAAGTGGAAATTCACGAGCACCACGTGGAAAGTGTTACTCGCGAGTTTCGTTCCGTTCGGCACATTTTACATTGATAAAACTATTCTTAGTAAGATTCCTGAAAAGGGTATTGAGTATTGAGTATTTGGTATTGGGACTTTGGTCAAGGATCAACCACAAAGTAATTTCCCAATACGCAATACTCAATACCCAATACCCAATACTCAATACTACTTCTACTTCTTCTTCAGGAAGCTTCGCACGATAAGGAAGATTGCTGCACCGATTAGCCAGAGCGGCCAGAGTGTTACAATTCCGAGAATGATGATTTGTAAACCGTGCCAGCCGCTTGCTAATGATTCGCCGAGTTTTGTTCCTAAGCCCGGTTCGTATTCATCAATATTTTTCTCTCTGGCAATAAGCTCCTGTCGGATAGTTACGGGCTGATAAATATGCAGCGTGATGGTGCTGTATTTTACCTGGTCATCCTTGCGCAAATTATCAATCAATGCATTATCGGCATTTTCCTGTTGATGCAGCATGCTTTCTTCCGCACCCTGCACATCAGTGAGCTTTCCTGATTTATTATCTACGCTGAAAGCAAGCCGCTGGTTGAATTTTGCAATACGCGCAGATGCTAATTTATTCGCAAGCATTTCAAGCGTAATGTCATTGGTATTTACATTTCTGTAATCGAGATAATCAATGTACTTCACCAGCGATTTTAATGTTGTATCGAGATTTTCTACCGGAATGCGCAGCACGATATCGTTTGTTACAACGAAGCGCATGGTTTGCAAAGAAGAATCTGCGCTGACTGGTTTTTCTGTATTGCTTTGGAGTTCGCTGGTTAGTTTAGTGTCGGCAACATATCCTTCGAACTTCGCTGCGATCTCTTCGATGTTGTAGGATGTGTACGCCACATTTTTCACACGGAAACGCATTTGCGCTGTGCGGATAAAACGGTGCGTGCTGTCGAGTCGTGTCTTGCGTGCGGCAGTGGATCGCATCATGTAAACAAACTGCTGGTAATCTTCATTTTTTATTTCTGTTTGATCTTTGAGCGTTGATTTAAAATCACCGGTTGATTCCGGGCTGTTTTTATCTGAGCTCATATATCCCAAAGCCTTTTCCGTTTGTTCGACGCGCGGAGGAGAAGGTGAATAAGCGGCCATCGAATCCATTGCTACTGAATGTTTGGATTCCCTGTCACCGGCGGAACAGGAGTAAATAAAAATTCCTGCAAGCAGTAGTGCCGGCAGGACAGGGCGAAGATTTTTCATGGTTTAGCGTTTTTACATAACGCCGTTAGTGGCGCAATGCTTGTTTCGTGAACGATTAAC
>JBKJMR010000352.1:0-5607 GCA_046596275.1 Bacteroidia bacterium
TTAAAGCATATAAGTCTTGCGCAATAGAAGCCTGCTGGCGAATTTTTTTATCGTAACCGCGGTTATTTTCTGTGATCTCTGACAAATAACGTGTGCGTGCAGGAGGAATAATATAAATCTTCTCCGACATCTCCTTCGTAATTTCAAAATCAGATTGCAGATCAGCGCCTGTCTTTTCAACAATCTTATCCATGACCAAACGATAAAGCTGGTTCATTCCCGGATCATTGAATTGAGAAGCAATCGTTCCTACTACAGGCAACTTTTCATCTTCGGTTTCCCAAAGCTTATGATTGCGTTTAAATTGTTTCCGCACATCACGCAATGCATCAAGGGCGCCGCGTTTATCAAATTTGTTGAGCGCAATTAAATCGGCAAAATCAAGCATGTCGATTTTTTCAAGTTGTGTTGCTGCACCATATTCCGGCGTCATTACATACAGACTTGCATTGCTGTGCTCGATAATTTCAGTATCGCTTTGCCCAATTCCCGAAGTTTCGAGAATGATCAGATCAAAATTTGCAGCTTTAAGAATTTCAACCGCTTCATTTACATATTTTGAAAGAGCAAGATTGCTTTGACGTGTTGCAAGCGAACGCATATAAACGCGCGAATTATTGATCGCGTTCATACGAATACGATCGCCGAGCAATGCGCCACCTGTTTTACGCTTCGACGGGTCTACAGAAACAATTCCGATAGACTTATCCTTAAAATCAACAAGAAATCTGCGCACCAGTTCATCTACAAGCGAAGATTTTCCTGCACCACCAGTTCCGGTAACACCAAGCACAGGCGTTTTCGATTTTTTCGCAAGCGCTTTCACTTCAGTAATAATTGCATCATGCTTCTCGCCGAAATTTTCAGCAGCAGAAATTAATCGCGCAATGCTGATATGATCTTTTGCATCAAGATGCTTTACTTCACCGTTCAAAGAAAAACCGGTTGCGTAATCAGATTTCTCCAGCAGATCGTTGATCATTCCCTGCAAGCCCATCGCACGTCCATCATCGGGATGATAAATGCGCGCAATACCGTATGCTTGTAATTCTTTTATCTCTTCAGGTAAAATCGTTCCTCCACCACCACCGAAAATTTTAATATTGCTGCAACCTCTTTCCTTGAGCAGGTCGAACATGTATTTAAAATATTCCATGTGTCCGCCCTGGTACGACGTGATTGCAATTGCATTCGCATCTTCCTGTATCGCACAATTCACAATTTCAGCAACGCTTCTGTCGTGCCCGAGGTGAATTACTTCAGCGCCGCTCGACTGGATAATACGGCGCATGATATTAATAGCAGCATCGTGTCCGTCAAAAAGTGAAGCGGCGGTAACAATGCGGATTTTATTTTTTGGAATGTATGGTGCTGCGTCTTGCATAGTAGTTTTGAGAGATAGCTGGTAAGATACGAACTCCGTGCGGAGAGGGGAACAAATTTAATAATAGTCAAGGAAAATGCACCCTGATTTTAAAGGTATTTCAGCTTCATTTCACTTACATATTTCCGTAAGTTCCCTTCGTATTGCCTGTAATCATTTCCAAAATCGTGCTGCTTCGCTCCGTAACGCACATATTGCATAAAAAAAGCATTACCCGAACTTCGTATTCTCCTTCCAAACCGCGCTGGAAATGTTTCATTCATCTGCAAAGGAAGCTCCTTCGATTTAAACATAAATGAAAGCAGCACTTTTCTTTTTGCATCCGCTTTTTGTTTTTCCGATGCAGCTTGCGGCAATTTTTTATAAAAGCTATCAAGTGAATGTGCGCAATCCAGCATAAATTTTTCCAACACTTCTTCATCGTGTCTTCCTTCAATATATTCTTTCATCTCTTTCGAATCTTTTCCATACTTCCTTTCCAAAAACCACAATGCACCTTTATAACCAATGAAGCTTGCAAGGTTTTCATTGAACTCCACATCATCTTTCACAAAAATAGTTCCGTGCGTCAGTTCATGAATGATCAATTCAGCAAGCTCACCTTCTTTATTATTCAGCATTTGCGAAAGCACCGGATCCTTAAAAAATCCAAGCGTGGACCATCCCGAAGCGCCACCTACATCCGTATCCAAACCCTGCGCACGAAGTGCAATCGCTTCCTCTTTTGCATTTTCAGCATCAAAAAATCCCTTGTAAGGCACATCACCCAATACAGGAAAATGCCAGAGGTGCGGTTCAAGCGCATACGGTTTGCAAGCCGTCACCACATACATCAATCGTTTTCCCTTCTGATCATAAAACTCCGTGTAATTTTCATTGCGCACCAGCCCTATGCTGTCAAATGCAAACTGTCTTATTTCTTCAATCAGCTTCAATTTCACTTTCACCGAATCAGCCACCGTCACATCCAGCAGCACTTCACTCACCGGCCGCGCATTCCACACAATCGTCAGCTGCCCCTTCGCCATCCGCAACCCATAACTCACAAGCGAAACATTCAACGCACAGAAAATCACCAGCGGAATAAAAAGCAGGTCTGATAAAAGATTTCTGTAAAAGCGGAATTTCATAATGCAAAGGTAATTGGTTATAGGTGATTGGTTGGGGGTAAAAAAGGTTGGTGGCTAACTAAATCGTACATCCATCTGCGCAAAAAACGCTTCGTTGGATAAATCGTAATTCGTACATCGTAATTCGTACGTCCTAAATGTCAATGGCGTGTCCCGTGAAGGAACGCTTTTCCGCGTTTCCTTCACGGGTCAGGCTATCCGTTACAAATCCGCCCCTGCAGGAAACATGAAGGATGTTCCTACAGGGTGCGTGTTTTTCACTGCTATCCTTCACGCAAAAACAAAAAAAATATTTTTCACTCCTATCCCTGCCTCCAGCAGCACAAGCAAAATTCTCCGCGCCTCTGTGCCTCCTCACTAAAAGGTTTTTAAAACTCACATCGCAATTCCACGTAAATTATCTAATACCATTCCATGAACGGGACGCGAGGCATCGCGTCGCTACAATAAAAAAACACCCGGAACTGGGAACCCGAAACCCGGAACCCAAAACCACCTCCGCCGCGGCGGACACCAACCTTTTTCCTGCCACCAACCTTTACCTATCTTTACTCCCATGTTTTTCATTCTCTCTAAAATTTTCGCTTTCCTGCTCATGCCCATGACGTGGTTTTTTATCCTGCTCATCTGGTCGTGGCGCACAAAAAATGACGGCAGGAAAAAACGTCTGCGCATTGCGGCAATTGTAATTCTCATTCTCTTCAGCAATCGTTTCGTTTTCGATCGCACCATGCATGCGTGGGAAATTAATACAACACTAGAGCCTGCCGCAGGAACTTACGACGCTATTATTGTTTTAGGCGGCATGAGCTCGTACGACCAGGAGTTCGATCGCATCCAGTTTTCACGCGGAACCGATCGGCTGCTGCAAGCAATTGCATTATGGAACAAAGGTGTCGCGCCGAAAATTATTTTTACCGGCGGATCAGGGAGCATCAAAAATTCGGAAATAAAAGAAGGCGAAAAGATCCGCGATTTTCTCCGCAAAGCAGGCATTCCTGATTCGGTAATGGTTTACGAAACACAATCGCGCAACACGCATGAAAATGCTTCGTTAACAAAACCTATTTTATCAAAAGTTGCACCCGGCGGAAGATATTTGCTCGTCACCTCCGCGTTTCACATGCGGCGTTCTCTCGCGTGTTTTGCAAAAGAAGGAATCAAAGTCACTCCCTACAGCACCGACCGTTACAGCGGTCCCTGGAAATTTGATTTTGATTACATGTTTTTACCCACCGCAGAAACGCTCGGCGACTGGAACATTCTCTTCCACGAATGGATCGGTTGCATCTCTTATAAATTCAGCGGATACATTTAGCAGGAACGAATTACGAATCAAAACGAATATACGAATCTGTGTGAAGAGCTTTTGGGCGAAATGAGCCATTACCCATTCCTTTCGTACATTCGTTTTGATTCGTAATTCGCACCCCAATTAATAATCGCGGTTACCATTTTTTATTATCTTGCGCTAAAGTCAAACCTTGCACGAAACAATAATTTTATTTTGTGACTGATTTTGAAATTTCCTCTGATGGTAAATATGTCGTGGGTAATTGTGCAGAGATTTGGTTGGAGAATGGAATTATCCAGGTAGTGTATCTCGATCATGCAGATATCTCTGTAGCGATTAATAAAAAGATGCATGAAATATATTTACACATCGCACAGAAAAAGAAATATCCTTTTCTTTTCAGCGCATCAGGTTCTATCTGGTTTACAAAAGAAGCGCGCGATTTTGCAAGTGAAATTGAAAACAAACAACCTTTTCTTGCTGTCGCCATTTTTGCGCCCAGCCTGGGCTACCGGCTCATGGCAGAATTTTATGCAAGATTCAATAAGCCTTCCGTTCCCTACAAAATTTTCAAGGACGTGGAAGAGGCAATGCAGTGGCTGAGAGCATTTAAAAGTTGACTCTTATTTGCCTTGAATAAACTTTATCAAGATTTTTATTCTCCGAAACTTTAAATAATGCCTGCGAATTATAAAATCCCGGTTTGCAATCGTGCTGTATTGCAATAGCCTGTACCGAAAAAGTTGGTATCAATTTCCCGATTTCGAATGTTGCACCGCTATAACCACCGCGTTTGTCCCGGGATTCGGGCAGAATTCCAAATGCTCCTACCTGCATTTTAATAAAATCGGTATTGGTATAATCAGAATTCCAACGGTAATAGAGTGTGTTATCTTTTTGATAATATTCCAGCTCGGGCGTAAACCGGTTACGCAGGTATTGATTAAAAAACCAATTCAAATCTTTTCCTGTTTTACGATTTACCAATTCAATAAAACTTTCAGAAGAAATTTCTTTTAACCGGTTCTCCATGTAGAACGCATGAAGAATATCAAAGAACAAAGAATCATTTGCAACCACATGTCGAAGCGAATGCAAAACCCACGCACCTTTCATGTAAATATCGCCGTCTTTATAATTGAAATAACGAATTCCTTTTTCTCCCACCAGCGGACGACGATTGACAATGAACAAGCGATAATTCAAAAGGTAATTTTCATAAGCCGCATAACCTTTTGTTTTCTCCACATACAACGCTTCCGAATACGTTGCAAATCCTTCGTGAATCCATCCTTCCGCTAAATCATTTCCTGTAACTGCATTGCCCCACCACTCATGCGCAGTTTCATGCAGGATGATGTAATCAAAACCATTACGCGGATCATTTTTATAACCATTTCCATATGCAATTCCGGATTGATGCTCCATTCCTGCATAAGGCGATTCAACTAATTTAAATCCATCACGATACCATGGATACGGACCGAATGTTTTTTCGTAAAATGCGAGATACTTTTTTGTTTGCTGAAAATGTGTTTTTGCCTTTTCGTAATTCTGCTCGAGCACATAATAATTGAGCTGCAAGGTATCATGCGTTACTTCGCTGTAATACGTATCGTGCAATAATTTGTAATTACCGATGTAGAAGGTGATGTTGTAAATGTTGATTGGATAAGAAACGTGCCAACGGAAATTTGTACTTCCGACCACATTGGATCCGGTAATTTCTGTTTCCGACATTAATTTTCCGTTACTGATGGCTTTAAAACCTAAAGGGACGCTCAATGAAATAAAAACAC
>JBKJMR010000442.1:0-4043 GCA_046596275.1 Bacteroidia bacterium
TTCCATGGTGTTGAACATTGGGATGAATTTCTTTCCCACTTTAATTTCGGATGATTTATAAGATGTTCGCGAATAAATGGTTTGTGAAAATGTATCGTCGAATGCTTTGAGCAAAACAATTAATTCGATTTTCAAATCCAGGATATCTGCTTCCGTTAATCCATTGAAAGGACTGTTCTCATCAATAGGATGCACAACGGTCCAGCTGCTTGGGAAAAGATTGATCTTATTTCTCTCCAATGCAATTCGGGTAAACGATCTGACCTTCGAATCTTTTTCAAACCACGCCATTGTAATATCTACTTCCACTTCAATAAGCTGGTTGCGACGCATGTTTGCTACGCGGAACATTACGCCGGTCATGTTTTTGTAAGGTGCGATGATGGCATGTTCGCTGTAAATTAATTTTGCCTGCGGACGGGAAAATCTTCCATAGAGCAAACTCGTTGCAAGCGCAAAACACAATAATCCAAGCATCGATTCAATTGCAGCTATGGAGCTTGATGTAAAACCAATCGGGGCAACGCGTCCGTAGCCAAGTGTTGTGAGTGTTTGTGAGCTGAAGAAAAATGCTTCACCGAATTTTCTAAGCTCCGACATGTTTGTGTCAACACCTGAAAGATGATGTGTGCCAACCAGGTAATACGAGCAAGCGAAAAGGATATTCACTAAAAAATAGCCTGTGAAAATCAGCAGAATGAATTTTTTCCACGACATCGTAATCAGGTCATGGAAAATTTCATATGGACGGAATTTCGGTTCGCCAGCACGTTCGACATTGAACGAACCATCTTTGTTCATGTTGCGGTCGGAACTTTTGAGTCCGAAGCCGAGATCGTCGGTGCTGTTTCCTTTTTTTATGCGGATTGCCATGGGGCAAAAGTAGGGAATTTGCTAATTTGCTAATGGGTTAATTTGCTAATACAAATGAGGAAATGTGCAAATGGTAAATGTGTAAATGGCAAATGTGTAAATTATAAATGTGATGAAGGAACCCTCAAAGGTCTTCGCGGGATGTGCGGTGGAGATCTTTGAGGGTTGCATAATATTTGTCACAGGCTAATAAACTCCAGGAGGGAGATTCGGTGCTCCAAAAGGAGATGCGGGAGGAGAATAAAAGGGAAAGATCACCGGCATAATCGCTGCATCAATTTCTTCCTGCTTCTTTCTTTGTTTGAGCTGAATGGAGTATTCATGCTGTTCGATCATTGCATCAAGATCACTTCTGAAATCTTTACCGGCTTGTTTTGTGAAAGAACGGTTGAGATTTACACGAAGCTCACTTTCTTTTATTTCATTCAATGAGACATTTGTTGCGCCTGGTTTTGCATTTGATTGTTCCACCCAAAACCATTTTTCGTCTTTTTGCGCGACAACAACAATCGTGTATTTAAAAAGTTCATTTAGTTTTTCTTCATAAACCGCGCCGTTTTTGTTTACGCGCATGAAACTGTTGAGACTATCAGGAATGAGGTAAACCTTCACTTGTTCATAGTTTGATTCATTCTCTACAGTAAGCGATAATGCTTCATATTTTATCACTGCTTTTTTGCCTGTGTTTGGATCGGTGTAATCAAGCGTTGTTCTTGTCATAGTTGATTCAAGCACATATTTATCTACGTTGTTCCATCCGGTGGCGGGAATTACAAAAGCGTAATAAGCATTTGCTAATGGTTTTGGTTTTTCGAGACCTAATTGTTTATAGGCTTCTGTAAGATTGACATCGAATTCCCGGTCGAGATTTTCATTTTCACGTTTTGAGTCGTTGATAGATTGTTGTGTAGCAACATCGTTATGCTTTTTATCTTCTTTTCTTTCTTTTGCAATGCGTTCGTTGTAGGTTTTCTGCGCGGCTGATTCTGTCGCTTCCCGTTTTTTATTGAAATATTCCTGCAACTTTTTCATGTGATTTTCTTTGATGGAGATTCCTCCATCATGGCGAAGATAGAACTCATGAAACTCCGGCATAACTATTTCTCTTAATTGTCCGTCGCTGAGAAGTGCTGCCATACTATCGATTTCATACATCTTTTTGTCAAGATTATTTATGTATAAATCAAGTATCTGTGGTTGGCCGTATTTAAAAATAACCTTCAGCCGTTCTTCGAATTCTTTTGTAGCAATGATCGTGTTTTGAAATCTATCATTCCATATGGCGGAAATGCGGGCTGGATTTATTTCCAGAGCTTCACTTTTTTTAGCTTCCCTTTTATCCTCGGGTTCAACAAGTAAAAGAGTTAAATAAAACCCGCAGTTGCATTCGCCTACAAAAGTCAAACTTTGACTCCCTTGATTTTCCTTGATATAATCATAAATAAATGATTTTTTTTCCAAAGCCCAAGTAAGATATGAGTTAGCAACTGGTTCATTTGTGTGTATTTCTACAAAAAAATCATTCCGATTATTTGGCTGCGATACCAATTGTAGGATGCTATCTTTTAATGATTTTGCCTGTTGTTTTGTCCGCGTAATTTCAGGGCCAGCGCCCGTTGCTCCTTTATACGAAATAAGAATCACACGCACCTTTGAAGAATCTATTGATTTTTTTCCCACGCTTGATTGCCCATAGAAATCATCTCCGAAAATACCTTCATTAGCATCAGAAAATGTTGCATAATCCAATAAGATATTCTTCCTCCCCGAATAAGAATAATAAATACTATCCGTCACCCTCTTATCATTCGCATCAAACCCCAACTCCGCACATTTCGCTCTGAAACCTTTCGGATAAAAATCAAGCGAATGAATATCCACCGGCACCAATTGCTTCTCCATCACTTTCGGATTTTTCCAGTTAATGCTTCCGTCTGCTTTTCTTTCGCCGGTAAAGAGCATCATTCCTGGCTTAATCTCATTCGTTGGAACATTTGCATAAACAGGTTTTTCCGGATTTATCTTCAAAGATTTTTCGCCGCTTCTTGCATTGAGATAAAACATTCCGCCTGTTTCTAATTGTTCGCCGTCGCTTGTGGTGGATAATCCGCCGTTGATGATATCCATTGGCGTTAATGCTTCACGCACTTCTAACGTAATTTCTCCGTTTGCACCAAGAAAAGCACCTGCGGGAACAGCGAAAATTATTCCGCCTTCGGTTTCAAGCACGGTATCTTTTGCCGGATCGATGGAAAATAATTGCGTTGGTAAATTTTTATCTGCGTCTGCCCATTCTGCTTTTCCTTCTTCGTTTAATGTGGGTAATTCATAATTGTCAGATGGATTTCCGTTCAATTGCTGGTAGCCGAAATATGCTGCTGTTCCGATTGCGGCGATAACGATGGTTGCTGCTCCCCATTTATAAATCTTGCTTTTCAACGTCATCTTTTTGAATTGGGAAGAGATGTTCGATTTTAAATTTAACCGTTCAATTCCCTGTCGAAGATTGGTTTGGATTTCTACTTGCTGACGTAATGATTCGTTGGAAGAAAGTTCTTTTTCAAAAGAAGCTTTTTCTTCCGGATTCATTTTGCCGTCGAGGTATTGGTCTATTTTATCTGAGAGGATATTATCCATGGGAAATAGTTTTAAAATCGTTTAGCCACACTTCGACAAGCTCAGTGCAGGCTCCGGCACAGAGGCACAGTTTAAAAAAAATAAAAGATCATAGCTGCAAATAATTCTCTCTTGCCTTTTCCATGCAGCGGTACTTTTGATTCTTAGCTATTTTCTCATTGGAGAAATCTAGTTCACCGGCAATCTCTTTGAAACTTTTGTTTTGCGCGTAAAAAAGTTGCAGCAGCTTTTTGCATTTATCGCCGAGCTTCATTAAAGCTGATTCTGCTCTTTTGAATTTTTCCTCTTCGAATAAATAACCTTTGAGCTTTTCAACATCACTTTCTTTTTCATTTGTTATATCGATCGAAGCTGAGATATCCTTTTTACGCTTTCGTAGTTCATTCATCCATTGCAACCGGGAAATTGAAAACAAAAAAGTTTTTAATCCTGACGTTAGCTGAAAATCGTTTTCTTTCACTTTCCTGCAAAGAATAATTAATGCTTCCTGGTAAATATCTTCTGCATCATGGCGATTGCCACTATTTTGCAAG
>JBKJMR010000454.1:0-3055 GCA_046596275.1 Bacteroidia bacterium
ATTAACCATATTATGCAAAGCAGTATCGTTGAAAGCCGTTACACGGATCACATCGGGATGAACATTAGCAGCTACCTGGGCAGAAAGAAAATTTCCGGACAATGAAATAGCGGCACATAAAAGGGAAACAACACAGGATTTCTTCATAAAAGGGAGCATATATTCCAAAGAAACGAAACTGACCCCTAAATATGTTACAAAAAGTCCGCCTTTTTTCAACTAAAAAAAGTTTATTACTTTTTTTAACAATAACAGCAATGAAAAAATCAGGCTACTGCATCACGTTCGAGCGACTGCGTTCGTTTCCTGTGTACGCTGGTTAAAAAATCATTTCCTATCTGGAGATAACCGTATTCATAACAGAAATAGTAGGTCGTGCCTTTGCGCGTGGTATAGGTATGTGTATAATATCCGAAATGAAATCCCATTTCAGGAATTTTTTCTTTATGCATGGTGCTTTTTCCATCCGGCGTCACATCAGCAAGTATTCTCCGGTTTTTCCTTAGAATGTTATTGATGTTTCTCATAAAATTATTATCGTCGCTGTTGAGACGATTATTATGGCTGTTCCGGCACTGATCGGAACAAAACTTCTTATCGGCGCGTCCATTTAAAGACTCACCGCAATCCATACAATAACGATCCATAGTTGGAGAGATTTAGGGGTTGCTATTTAATGGCGTAAATGTAAATTATTAATTAAATTTTCAAAACTTTTTTATCGTTTATAATTTAATTTATCCGTTTGTAATTAACTTTTATCTTATAAACAGGGGCTCTTACCGAAAACAAACGTTTATAAATGGTTAGTATTTTGATCAAAAATTACCTTACCTGTTTAAAATAATTTAGGATAACAGCAAAAAAAATCCCTCCCTGATAAATCAGGGAGGGAGTAACTAAAAACCATGGCGTGATTTTTAGCGACCCGGATGGAGGCACCCGTCCGGGTTATTGTCTACTTATTCTTTGCCTTGCTCTTTATCTTCCAAAGCAGATTTCAGATCAGCAAGACCGGCTACGTCACCGAAAGTTGTTTTTTCCTGGTTGTCTTTAACCTTCTTAACAGCTTTCTTGGTTTCTTCACCTGCACCTTTGCTTCCACCTTCTTTTTTACCACCGGTGCGCGATTCTTTCTCTTCGATAGCGATCGATTCAACAGTGTTGCGGTGAGATACGATGATCTTTTTAGAATCTTTATTGAATTCTAAAACTTTGAAATCAAGTGTCTCTTCCACTTTAGCGTTTCCGCCTTCTGCTTTCATCAAATGTTTGTTCGGAGCGAATGCTTCAACACCGTAAGGAAGCTGAACAACTGCACCTTTATCATTAGCGCTCACAATTGTACCCTGGTGATCGGAACCGACTGTGAATACGGTTTCGAAGATATCCCATGGGTTTTCTTCCAATTGTTTGTGGCCAAGGCTGAGGCGGCGATTTTCAACATCTACGTCAAGAACTACTACGTCGATAGTCTCACCGATCTTAGTGAATTCTGATGGATGTTTGATCTTTTTAGACCAGCTCAGATCCGAAATGTGGATCAATCCGTCAATACCTTCTTCGAGCTCAACAAAGATTCCGAAGTTGGTGAAATTGCGAACTTTCGCTGTGTGTTTTGAATTCTTTGGATATTTATCCAGGATATCTTTCCACGGATCAGGTGAGAGCTGCTTAATGCCGAGTGACATTTTACGCTCATCACGATCAAGTGTGAGAACTGTTGCTTCAACCTCGTCGCCAACTTTCAGGAAGTCCTGAGCTGAACGAAGGTGCTGTGACCATGACATTTCAGAAACGTGAATGAGTCCTTCAACACCTGGCTGAACTTCAACGAACGCGCCGTAATCAGCAATGACAACTACGCGGCCTTTAACTTTATCTCCAACTTTAAGGTCGGCTGAAAGGCCTTCCCATGGATGTGAAGAAAGTTGTTTAAGACCAAGAGCAATACGTTTTTTCTGATCATCGAAATCAAGAATAACGACATTGATCTTCTGATCCAATTTAACGATCTCTTCAGGATGTGAAATACGTCCCCATGAAAGATCGGTGATGTGAATAAGTCCGTCAACACCGCCAAGATCCACGAATACACCGTAGCTGGTGATGTTTTTAACTGTTCCTTCAAGAACCTGTCCTTTTTCAAGCTTGCCGATGATCTCTTTCTTCTGTGCTTCGAGCTCTTCTTCGATAAGCGCTTTGTGGGATACAACAACGTTTTTGAATTCATTGTTGATTTTCACAACTTTAAACTCCATTGTTTTACCAACGTAAATATCGTAATCGCGGATAGGCTTAACATCGATCTGTGAACCAGGCAAGAAAGCCTCGATTCCGAATACATCAACGATAAGTCCGCCTTTTGTACGGCATTTTACGAAACCTTTGATGATCTCGTCGCCATTAAGTGCATTGTTGATACGCTCCCATGACTTCATGGCGCGTGCTTTTTTATGAGAAAGGATCAGCTGACCGTTTTTGTCTTCCTGACTTTCAACATAAACTTCCACTTTATCGCCGATCTTTAAATCAGGATTGTAGCGGAATTCAGATAACGGAACTACGCCATCTGATTTGTAGCCGATGTTAACGACTACTTCTTTTGTGTTTTTGGAAACTACAGAACCTTCAACCAATTCGTGATCTACGATTGATTTAAGTGTACCGCCATAGAGTTTTTCAAGGCGTTCGATTTCTTCTTTCGAATAGAAATCCTGTTTTTTCCCAACGGTGTTCCAGTCAAATTCCGGAGCCGCTACTGGTGCTGTTAAATTTTCAGCCATTTAGGTAATTGAGTTATTGCGCTTTCGCACTGGCCTTTATTCCGGCAGATAAAGGCGATTAAACATGGGATTTGCCGGTTAATCCCGTTTTCCATTAAGGGATACAAAGATAGAACAGTTTCCGCCCCCTTCCATCATCCAAACCCGTCTTTATTTAAATTGATTGATTTTCAGGCCGCAATATTTTCAAGGTTAAATTAGTATGAAGGAGCATTACTTGATTAAAACTTATATAAAAGTCAATGAATCAGATTCTTATGTAATTTAAA
>JBKJMR010000519.1:0-4533 GCA_046596275.1 Bacteroidia bacterium
AAAAAAACGTTTAGCGCTTTTATACCCTGGTTCGCATACCTTAGAAGTCAGCAATGCAAATGAAATTTATACGGTAAAACTACTGATCAGTCGAAATGAAAATTAATTGCATTATAGTAGAAGATGAACCGTTGGCGCTGGAGCGTGCGAAAAGTTATGTCTTAAAGCTTTCCTATTTAAATCTCCTGGAAACTTTCGATAACGGCCGCGATGCACTGCTGTTTTTAAAATCAACTGCTGTCGATCTGATCTTTTTGGATATTAATCTCGGTGAGCTTTCCGGAATCCAACTTTTAGAATCGGCGAATATTAATGCGCGGATCATTATTACTACTGCTTACCAGGAATATGCGCTCAAAGGTTTTGAATTAAATGTGACAGATTATTTATTGAAGCCGTACACATTCGAACGATTTTTCCAGGCGGTAGAAAAAGTGAAAAGCAGCTTAGAAAAAATTATTCCTGCCGACAAGGATTACATTTTTGTCAAGACAGAATATCGTTTAGAAAAAATTATGCTGAATGATATCCGTTACATTGAAGGAATGCGCGATTACCGGAGAATTCACACAACGAATAAAAAGATCATGACACTTCAAACGTTTAAAGAATTTGAAGAGCAGATCTCCCCATCCATTATTTGCAGGGTACACAAATCGTATATGGTTTCTATTGACAAAGTTGAGTCGATTGAACGTGACGAAATTAAAATCGGAGAAATTTTTATCCCGATCTCCGAAACATATAAAAAATCATTTTACGACCTTATCAAACATTCTAAATAGGAATGCGGATTAAACCCGCAATGTTCCTTCAATAGAATCATCCATTGTTTTTCCTGTTGCGGCGCCTACCAGCATTTTAATGCCTGCAACAAGATTTCCGTGTTTTGTATCCCAGTAATATCCTGCGAGCGGAATCACTTTAATAACAGCAATTCTCGGATCATCTTTCCCTTCGGTGAACCATGTTTTTAAAACAGGTTCCCATAACTCTTCGATTCTATTTTTATCTGCAGAGACTTCCGATTTTCCGCTGATAAAAAGAAAATCAGAATGAGCCGAACCCTGGAAATAAAGTTTCACATATGGATTTGCAGAAATCTCTTCATAGGTGTGACTATCATTAGCGCATAGGAACCATAAGTTTCCCTGGTCATCTGTTTTCTGTACGCTCATCGGGCGCACCCCGGCTGAAACACTGTCAATTGCGGTGGTACAAAAAAAGCAAGTCTTTGCCTTATCTATAAGCGTCTTGATTTTTTCTACCGCTTCTTTGCTGGTCAAATCGGCGTGATTATTTTCTTCCTGGTTTTTATTAATGCTGTTCATGATGCGTTTATTTAGATTTATATCGATATGGCAAATAATGCTCCAAGTGGTATTTCATTGGGCCAGTGAGAATAATCCTTGCTAAAAGTTATTCTGCTGTGAATTTTTTTTCCCATGCTGCGAAACAAGCAAAACATTCAGCATCTGAAATTTCTCCGATCATCTTCCATTAAATTAGTATTTTCGCCTCCCCGGGATGTTAGCTCAGCTGGTTTAGAGCGCTACGTCGACAACGTAGAGGTCACTGGTTCGAACCCAGTACGTCCCACAGACGCGTAAGAATTTCGGAAGATAAAATTTAAACAGGCTCTAAGAGTATAACCGGTTATTAATTTACCTGAGGTCACTGTCCGCCGCGGCGGACGAACCCAGTACGTCCCACAAAGCGAATCATAATTGGTTCGCTTTTTACATTTAAATATTCCAATCGGGAAAATCCCAATTTGGGGAAAACCGCAATTTCTGTTTCTCAAAACACTCACTCATCGTCGCTATCACGTTGTCTGTCCGATCTGTATTTCCTGTCGTCTAATTCTTTTTTTTGCTGTTGTTTTGCAAATTACTTTTGGCCCTCGCAAATTGATTCCAGATGCAGACTTACCGTAGCTCCCTTCTCCCTCTTGTAGCTTTCATTATTACAATTGGTGCTCTTTTTCATTCGGCTTGTAATGAAAGTAAAGCCGGCCAGGCTCAGACTTCTTCATCGTCCACATTAAATGAGCAGGTGAAGGTTTTCGAAACAAAGCTTACTGAACTGAAGCTTATTCACACAAAACATATTAAAACTTACAGCGATGAAATGGGCTGTGTGAAAGACAGCAAAGCGCTTGAAATTGTAAATAGCCATAAAGCATTGCTCGACAAAAATGGGGAACGTCAGAATTATCACCGCATGCAATTAATCCACGCTGACACAACCAATCCGGCGAGGAATGAAGCGCAGCTTGCTGAATTAAAAGCAGACCTTACTCAATTGCAAACTGACGGAGCAAAAATTAAAACCGGCTTTGACAATTTTATCCCGGTACACGTCACAAAATAAAATCTACTGGTAAAGGGGAATAAGTGTTAAGTTTTCATGGGTTTGTCACAAGTTCTCCCTTAAAAGTCCCGTCTAGAGCGGGACTTTTTCATTTGTTATCTTTGCACATGCCCACTCCCAAACGTTCGAGGCCATTATTGCTTTTTTATATTGTTGTCGTATATGTCTTCATTCAGTTCGGATGGTGGGCCTACCTGCTTGTGCGCCTGAATAATGACATCACTCTGCTTGAACAACAGGTGCTTGTTTCGAAATCTGTTCCGCAACCTGTCACATTAGATACGAATGATCTTGCCCGTGAAGGAGCACTTTTAAAAGAGAAGCTGCACAAACAATGGATGATGATCTTCGGTGAAGGATCGGTTTTTCTTGTGCTTTTGTTATTAGGAATTTTACGGACAAGAAACAGCTTCAAAAAAGAAGTAGCGCTTTCGGTTCAGCAGAAAAATTTTCTTCTTTCGGTAACGCATGAATTAAAATCGCCGCTTGCGTCTGTTCGACTGCAGTTGGAAACGATTCGCAAAAGAGATCTTCCGAAAGAAAAGCAAAATGAAATGCTGGAAGATGCAATTGAAGATACAGACCGGCTGAATGCATTGGTGGAAAATATTCTCGTAGCGGCGCGACTCGACAATCACACTTATTCGCATCATCCTGAAAAAATAAATCTTTCTGAAGAGATTAAATCGCTTGCTGAAAAATCGGCTTCCGGTTTAGCGCGTCACCATAAAATCAGAACAGCGCTGGATGAAAATGTTTTTGTTGCTTGTGACCGAATCGGTTTTCATTCGATGTTTTTGAATATTCTTGAGAATGCTGTGAAATATTCAAAGCCGGGAACGGAAATAAAAATTTCGCTGGCGAAGAAAACTGATGTTACACTTTTATCTGTTGCCGACCAGGGCTCAGGAATTGCGGAGGCAGAAAAAGAAAATGTTTTCGGAAGATTTTATCGCATCGGCAATGAAGAAACGCGCACAACCAAAGGAACAGGCCTTGGATTATATATTGTCCGTTCACTTTCCGAAGCGCATAGCTGGACAATAAAAATTCTGGATAACGAAGGCGGCGGAAGCATTTTTGAAATTACAATCCCCAATTCATGACCCTTCGACAGGATCAGGGCAAAAACAAAAAAATGAGTACTTCAAGTTCAGAACAACACAGGAAAACGAATAAAGCCGCACTTATCATTCTTGACGGATGGGGAATCGGTGACGGCACTGTATCAGATGCTATTGCAAACGCACAAACACCTTTTTACAAACACCTTATTGCGACTTATCCGCACAGCACATTAAAAACTTCGGGTGAAGATGTCGGATTGCCGGAAGGACAAATGGGCAATTCAGAAGTCGGGCATTTAAATATTGGTGCGGGTCGTGTCGTTTACCAGGATCTTGCGAAAATAAATGTGGCGTGCAGAGAAAAAACGATTGATCATCATCCTGTCGTCCTGGAAACTTTTGAATATGCAAAGCAAAATAAAAAAGCATTGCATTTTATCGGTTTAATTTCGGAAGGTGGCGTTCATTCTTCACAAGCGCATCTGCATCATTTATTAAGTCTTGCAAAAAAACATAACGTCGAAAATGTTTTTGTTCATGCTTTCACAGATGGCCGCGATACGGATCCTAAAAGCGGGTTAGGTTATATTCAGAAATTACAGGATCATCTGAATTTGTCAACAGGAAAACTTGCTTCAATCACGGGAAGATATTTTGCAATGGACCGCGATAAAAGATGGGACCGTGTGAAGATTGCTTATGATGCGCTGGTAAATGGTGAAGGAAAAAAAACACCTTATGCTTTAAAAGCAATTGAGCATTCCTATTACGAAGGTATTACGGATGAATTTATCCAGCCGGTCATTCTTACTGAAAATGATGTACCGGTTGCAACGATCAAAGAAGGCGATGCTGTGATCTGTTTTAATTTCCGCACAGATCGCTGCAGGGAAATTACAACGGTGCTTACGCAAAAAGATATGCCCGATCATGGCATGCAAACGATTCCGCTGCATTATGTAACGATGACGAATTACGATCATTCTTACAAAAACGTTCATGTCATTTATAATAAGGATGATTTGAAAATGACAATGGGCGAAGTGATCGGGAAAGCAAATTTGAAACAGATCCGCATTGCTGAAACAGAAAA
>JBKJMR010000542.1:0-2708 GCA_046596275.1 Bacteroidia bacterium
CTTTCTGCGCAATGTATTACCATTAATTGTCCTGCAAACAGTGCTGTGAACAACGATGCAGCAATGTGTGGCGCAGTTGTAAATTATAATCTGCCGGCAGTAAGCTCTGCCTGTGTCATAACTTCAACAGATACTTTTATCTATTCAGGATCGATGCAAACGTATATTGTTCCTGCGGGAGTAACATCATTGACCATTGAAACCTGGGGAGCACAAGGTGGCGCGAATTGGGTGAACAATACCAATTTCGGTGGCTATAGCAAAGCTGATTTTTCTGTTACACCGGGTGAAACACTTTATCTGTACGTCGGTGGACAATCAACTTCAATCACCGGTGGTTTTAATGGCGGTGGGAATGGTGAAGGTGTTGGCAAAGGTGGTGGAGGCGGATCAGATGTTCGTCAGGGTGGCACAAGCTTAAATGATAGAATTATTGTTGGCGGCGGCGGTGGCGGCGCAGGATACTGGAGCAATATGCATGTTGTTGGTGGAGTAGGCGGAGGATTAAATGGCGGTGATGGTTATAGAAATTCAACTGCTGATCCAGGTGGATTAGGCGGTACACAAACAGGTCCGGGAGCAAGCGGAACTTGTGTGTCATTTAATAATCCATCTGTTGCAGGAAGTTTTGGTCAGGGTGGTTCACCTTCGGGATGCGGTTGTGAAGGTTATGGCGGCGGCGGCGGTTGGTATGGGGGCGCCGGAAGTGGAAATTGCCGTGGCGGCGGTGGTGGAAGCGGATACATTCTTCCGATTGCTTCCAATCCATCAATGATGCAGGGAACAAGAGTTGGAAATGGAATGATTGTTATTGGAATTAATACAACAGCCACACCAACACTTACACAAACAGCAGGACTTCCTTCCGGTTCAACTTTTCCTATTGGTATTACAACAAATACATTTACAGCAAGCGATGCTTATGGAAATTCATCTACCTGCAGCTTTCTTGTAACTGTTAGTGATAACGAAGCTCCTGCTATCAGCAATTGTCCTGCAGATTTTTCAATGTGTGCTGGTGTAGTAACATTTGCTAATACAACAACTGCTATTGATAATTGTTCTACTGTTAACGTTGCACAAACGGGAGGTCCGTTAACCGGCGATACATTAGTTGCGGGAACATATACTGTAACCTATACCGCGACTGATGCGGCAGCAAATACTTCTACATGCAGCTTCACCATTACAGTAAATCCAATCCCGGCAGTAATAGCAAATGCAACAGCAACTACAATCTGCGACGGAGATGCGGTTACACTTTCAGGAAGTGGTGCAGCTTCTTATTCATGGACTTCAAGCGTAACAGATAATGTCGCTTTTAATCCTTCTCTCACGGATACGTATACCGTAACAGGAACAGATGCAAATGGTTGTACAGCTACAGACAATATTACCGTTACAGTTAACCCGCTTCCAACCGTTGCCGCGAACAGTACAGCAACTCTGATTTGCGAAGGATCACCGGTTACACTTACAGGTAGCGGCGCCATTTCTTATACATGGACGGGTTCAGTTACTGATAATGTTGCTTTTAATCCAACAGCAACTGATACGTATACGGTGACCGGAACAGATGCAAATGGTTGCACGGATACAGATGTCATTACAATTGCTGTTAACGCAGCACCACTTGTTGTAGGTAATGCTTCACAAACTACAGTATGCGCCGGTTCACCGGTTACACTTTTTGGTAGCGGCGCAACTTCTTATTCATGGACAGGAAGCGTAACTGATAATAGTGCTTTCACACCTGTTGCAACAGATACATACACAGTAACAGGAACCGATGCGAATGGCTGCACGAATACAGACGAGATTACAATAACAGTAAACCCGATTCCTGTGGTGACACTTTCATTGTCAGCGGCTACAATTTGTGTTGATGATGCAGATCTTGCGCTTACAGGTGGATCACCCGCTGGAGGATCTTGGAACGGAACAGGAGTTACAGGAAGCAGCTTTGACCCAACAACAGCAGGTGCAGGAACAACAACAATCACTTATTTGTTTACGGACGCAAACGGTTGTGATGCTTCGGCAACAGATAACATCACCGTTGATCTTTGTACAGGAATTACAGAAGCAGGAATTAAAGTCTTCAGCATGTATCCGAATCCTGCAACAACAGTTTTCTCTTTTGTTACAGAAGAAAAAGGATCATTGGTAATAATGAATGTGAACGGACAAATTGTAAAAACAGAAAACATCACAAGCAATAAACAAGATATTGATGTGAATGAATTTGCAAACGGAACTTATTTGGTTCGTTTTATTACTGCTGAGGGAAAAATTTCTGAAGGGAAATTGATTATTCAGAAATAAGTATTGAAGTAAAAAAAGAAGCGTCCCGGTAAAATTTATCGGGACGCTTTCATTTATTGTTTGTTCGAGCGAAGTAGAAAACGCTTCTAAGGAAAATTCTTAGTTACCAATCTGGCTTGACATATTTTAATCCCTCTATTTTTACTTTTTCCCACTTGTTAGTTTTGCTATTATAAGGCACAATATTCCAGAATGTTGCAGGGTCGAGCGTATAAATTAAAATATCTCCACCATCAAATTTTCCAAAATAAGTTTGTGGGTTTATAAGATAAGGATTCAGGTATTGGATTTTTATTCGCTTGTTCTTGTTGTCAAATTTATAATACCCGACTATTCCATGCCGCCCACTGTTGATTTCATCTGCGGTTGGAAGTGTGTCAAAT
>JBKJMR010000614.1:0-3162 GCA_046596275.1 Bacteroidia bacterium
TCACATAGTTCCTTTTGTCAGACTGAGTAGCGAAGCGTATCGAAGGCTGACAGTGTGACCCACAATTCCTTTTGTCAGACTGAGTAGCGAAGCGTATCGAATGCTGATAAAAGGAACAAGCGCAATATCCTTTGTTACCGTGCCTAGAGAAGATGCTCGAAGACCACAAATAATAATTATTAAAAGGTCACATAGTTTCTTTTGTCAGACTGAGTAGCGAAGCGTATCGAAGGCTGACAAAAGAAACTAGCACAGTGCCTTAATTATATCATGCCGCGTAATAATAAAATTCGAATCCGTTTTAAAATCTCTCACCAGCACCGCAGGATTTTCCGGCGTGATCATCGACGCGAGCGATTCTACCGGAGTAGATATATCCACGAATGGAAAAGCAGCCTGCATGATCGTTTCAACAGTTTCCGTTTTTTTATCCGGATTTTTTACAAGACTGTCGAACAATTGCATTTCGTTAATTGATCCCACAATTCTTCCGCCATTCGTTACAGGCATTTGAGAAAAATCATTTTCACGCATTATTTTCACAGCACGCTCTATCGGCTCAGTGCATTCAATCGCTTTTAAAGTTCCGCCTTTTATCGTCGACACCACATCTTTTGCAGTCTGGCCTTTCGGCTCAAAAAATCCTTTCTCACGCATCCAGTCATCGTTGAACATTTTTCCAAGGTAACGTGTACCGTGATCATGAAAAATTACAACAACAAGGTCATCCTCTTTCAGCTTCGATGCCAGTTGAACAACACCAGCCATTGCAGAACCTGCAGAGTTACCTGCAAAAATTCCTTCCTCTTTCGAAATCCGGCGTGTCATCACAGCAGCATCTTTATCCGTTACTTTTTCAAACAGATCGATAATGTTGAAGTCAACATTCTGCGGTAAAAAATCTTCCCCGATTCCTTCCGTGATGTATGGGTAAATTTCATTCTTGTCAAAAATGCCCGTCTCTTTATATTTTTTGAAAATAGAACCGTACGTATCAATTCCCCAACATTGAATGTTCGGATTTTTCTCTTTCAGATATTTTCCTGTTCCGCAAATCGTTCCGCCGGTTCCAACACCAACAATCAAATGCGTTATTTTTCCTTCCGTCTGTTCCCAAATCTCCGGACCCGTTTGCTCATAATGCGCCTGCGAATTCGAAAGATTATCGTACTGGTTCGGCTTCCATGAATTCGGAACTTCTTTTATCAAACGCGAAGAAACCGAATAATAAGAACGCGGATCTTCCGGATCAACGTTGGTCGGACAAACAATTACTTCCGCACCAAAAGCCTTCAGCGCATCCACTTTTTCTTTCGACTGTTTATCTGTCGTAGTAAAAATGCATTTGTAACCTTTAACTATTGCCGCAATCGCTAAACCCATTCCGGTATTGCCCGAAGTACCTTCAATAATAGTTCCGCCCGGTTTTAAGCGTCCGTCTTTTTCCGCATCCTCAATCATCTTAACCGCCATTCTGTCTTTAATAGAATTACCCGGATTAAAAGTTTCAATCTTTGCGTAAACTTTTGCTTTCGTCAGCCCTTTGGTAATATTATTAATACGAACCATCGGAGTATTTCCGATAGTACCGAGAACGTTGTCGTAAACTTGTTTGGAAGAATTCACTTTTTCTTAGGTTTTAAGGAGGCGCAAAGGTAAGATTTTAGTTAGGAGTTTAGAGTGTTGAATTCGGAGATTTTGATTTTTTGGGATCGGGGAAATAAATGATCTTTTTCAGGAGCTATTCCTGCTCTCGGCAGTCGCTTTTTTGATTCAACATTAGGCGCGTTTCTTAAACGCGCCTAATGTTGAATCAAAAAGAGCTTCAACAAATGCCTCGGTCAGGGCTAATTAGAATTGTTGTCTTTTTAGTTCGGGAAAGTCAAGAAGAATTTCGTCAACAGGCATATCCGAATTAAGCCACAATAAAAGACATGGAAGTAAGTTAGAAAAAAAACCACCATTCTATCTCCATGCTTCAGCTTGGAGATAGAAGCACCTTAACTAAACCGAATCGCCTTCACCGGCGAAATCCTCGTCACAATCAACGCTGGCAGCAACAGCGCCAATTGACATAAAACCAACGTCGCCAAATTCAACAGCAGCACATTCATCCAATCAATTGCAATCGGAACGGTTTTAACGTAGTAAGAAACCTCATCCAAATGCACCAGCCCGAATTCATCCTGCAAAAAGCAAAATCCTAACCCCAAAGCATTCCCGATCAGCAAGCCAAACAAAATAAGTTTAGAAGCATGCATCAGGAAAATGCGGATCACACTTTTATCAGATGCGCCCAAAGCTTTAATTGTTCCGATCATGTTCGTGCGATCGAGAATTAAAATAATAAGCGCGCTTATCATATTGATCATGCTCACAAATAACATCAGCACAATAATGATCACCGCATTCACATCCAACACATCCAGCCACGAAAAAATTTGTGGTGTCAGTTCTTTTATGCTTTGCGCATTCATCGTAATGTCAATCGTGTCGTTTACATCTTCCGTTGCTTTATCCAGCGCTTCGTAATTATCCACAAGCACTTCAAATCCTGCAACAAGATTAGTATCCCAGTCATTTAATTTCTGCACTTGTCGAATATCGCACAACAAAAAACGATCGTCAAAACCATCTGTCAATCCCGTGTCATAAATTCCGGAAACTACAAATGCGCGTTGTTTCGTTTCGGACCCGCGCAGAAAAAACATCCTGAACTTTTTTCCCACTTGCAGTCCCATCTTATACGCAATGTATCTCGAAACCATCACCTGGTTCGAAACCGTATCCGGCAAATTAAAAACTTCGCCTTCCTTTAAATTCTGCTTAAAAAAAGTCCAGTCAAAATCTTTATCCACGCCTTTCAGCACCACGCCAAGCAATTGATCGCCCGATTTAATAATGCCCGGTTTCAACCCGAAAACCTGCACATGGCGCACACCCGGAAGTTTTTTTACTTCTTCAATCGAAGGCTGATTGCGGTTCATCGAATCCGTTTCGAAAGATTCATTCGTATCAAATCCCATGATCTGGATATGCGATCCGAAGCCTATCACTTTTTGGCGAATCGATTGCTGAAACCCGTTCATCACCGCCAGCGTCAGGATCATCACCGCAAGACCAACCGCAATTCCGCCCACCGCCACGCGCACAATCGGCCGC
>JBKJMR010000706.1:0-5319 GCA_046596275.1 Bacteroidia bacterium
AGTAGTTTTGTTTTCATAATCTTGTCTTAAATGAGTCCCGAAATATATTGCCAGATTAAAGATAAGCAATCTGTTAAAGATATAACGCCGTATTGCGGATTTGATACAGCTACAGGGACGTTAAATTGGAATGGGAACGTTTTTTCTCCACAACTTTAATCCATTGTTTTCCTGTTGAATATAATATAGCCGAAATTAAACAACAAGCTGAATGGTTGTTGTCGCGGGCTATAATAATTCAGGCTCAGGCTTAATGGTCCGAGTGGAGAATGCCATACAAATGCAGTCATCGCCATCGACTGCAATGTTTTTATGTATTGAAAATTAAAAGCAGGTGGCACCGCATAAGAAGCAGTGAGATTTGCATTCTGAACAATTTTCTCATAAGGAGCGAAAATGTATCCTTCCACTCTCCATTCAATATTTTTCGCAAGAACAAAAATGCTTTTTAATCCCATTCCCAAAAACTGGTGTGCGCGGAAATCAGGAATGAAATACGTTTTGCTTTCCGGTGTTGGTTCAAATGCCGGCGCATTCAACATGGTAGAAATGTAATTATGAAAGAACGGTTGATCCTGGAACGGCTGCGTCGTATAAACAAGCTCGGCAAGATAACCTAAACGCCATCTTCCTCTTTCTTTGAAATACGTATCGTAAGTCAAACGAAATTGCACCCAGTTATGAATGCCGCGAAAATTTTCATCTACGATTGCCGTTGTTCCCGGACGATAAAATTCTTCACCCTGTACAAATCGTGCGCGTATGGCAAAATAAGTTCCGGAGGATGCGAATTGTTTTCTGTTTAACGTATTTCGCTCATACAAAAAGTGAGTAGTGATGAGGTTGAAATCAGTAACATCTGCAATATCTGAAGAGCTGAAAATATCTGTTTGATAATATAGATTTCTATTCGCTGCAAAACCGGTTCCGATCACGAAGCGGCCTTTGTTACGTACCGGGAATCCCGCATCAACTTCTGTAAAACGGTCAATGTTAACCAGGAAAGGTGGTTTTGTATCAGAGAAAAAAGCAGGGCTGCTGCGGTAATAATCCCAGCGGTTCCACGTAACGATTGGCTCAAGATAAAATGGAAGGCGAAATGGAAAATCAATTCGCGCTCTTACTTGTGCTCCGCTGTAAAGTTTTCCGAAGTAACCATTCCCGCTGATGGAAATAGAGGGATTGCTTAGGAAATTATAGCGGAAACCAACAAATCCCATATTGATCGGGCGGTTCGAAAAATTACCACCGAAAGAAGTGGAAACATTTTTCTCTTTTTTGATCGTCAGCTTCAAATCATAATAACCCGTGGTTTTATTGTAATGCGCTTTCGGGAAAATGGTTTTGATTTTATCATCAGCAGCAAGACGGAAATAACCGGGCTTCAGATCTTCAATGGCAACATATTATTCACGATGACGAAGCAAACGCGAAACATAAGCAACCTGGCGTTTTTTTAATCCCGTTCCTTCAATGGTAATATTATCAAAAACAATTTTCGGCTGCTTCGCAATGAACGCTGCACGACGCGCCGCAAGCTGTGCAGGATCACTTCTCCGCACAACCGACATTTTGATCGAATCCATCTTCCGCATGGTAGAAACGTAACCACTATCGATGATACGTTGCGCATTAACGAAATCAAAAAGTCCGAGCCAGTCGGCATCAGGTTCAATAATAATTCCGTTTTCACATTGTGCATCGAATGTTGTTTTGCTCGTAAGCATCGCGCGTATTTGCGAAATTAAATTGTCTTCATCCGGATTTTGAAATTCAGATGCAACATTGCTTCCGATGATAAAATCAGGAAAGAAATCCTGATACATGACATTCGCCGGAAAATTATTGTACAAACCACCGTCATACAAAAGTTTTCCGTTAACGCTGATTGGTTTCAGGTAAAAAGGATACGACATCGAAGCGCGTAATGCTTCACCAAGATCTCCTTCTTTAAAAACCACAGATTGTTTTGCCGCAACATCTGAAGCCACGCAACGGAACGGAATAAAAAGGCTGTCGAAATTATAATTTGCTGCCGCTGCTGCTGCTGCAGTTCGTTCCATCAATGCAAAATCAAGCTGAACAGGAGAAATTAAATTCGTCGGAAGATTGGATGAAAGTGCAGTGTCAAGGTTCAGCTTGAAAGTAACCCATGAAGCATCGTCTTCTTTTTTCTTGAAATAATAAATATTGTCAGGGCGAACATTTCCCGTTGCCCAGCTTAAAAACTCTTCTGATTTCACCAATGTTTCAATCTCAGTCGGCGTCAAACCTTCCGCATAAAGGCAGCCGATCAAAGCGCCCATCGAAGTTCCGCAGATATAATCGATTGGAATATTATTTTCTTCCAGCGCTTTTAAAACACCAATGTGCGCCAGCCCCGATGCTCCTCCGCCACTAAGCACAACACCCACTTTTTCACCTGTGTATTGGACTGGCCCCACCTGTACAGGTGCACGATCGGTGAGCTGTGCCTTTAATGAAAAGCAGAAGAGGAGGGAAAGAAACAAAACCGAAATCCGCCGGATCATGGGGTGATTTTGAATGATTGGTAAAGGTACATATTCCCCCGCTACAGGAAATCTCAATGTAAAGACGAAAGCAATTCAAAAAAGTAGCCCGGAGATTTCAGCAATCTTGTACCGTACCAGGAAAATAATTCGCCGTCAACTAATAACACCTGCGTATCCGGACAAACTTCACGCAGCTGGTCAATATGTTTTTCTCGAAAAGGATAAGGTTCTGATGATAGAAAAATAACATCAGGCTTTTCTGCCGCAAGCTCTTCCAGCGTTATTTCAGGATAACGCATTTTGGCGAAAACATTTTCAAGTCCGCAAATGCCAAGCATATGATCAATAAATGTATCGCCGCCCGCAACCATCCATGGCGATTTCCAGATAAAATAGGCAACACGTTTTTTGGAAAATTTATTGATCTGGATTCGAAGGTTGGAAAAGCGTTTTTCAATTTCCCCTGCTAATTCTTCCGACTTTTCTTTTTTCCCAGTCAGCTCACCAATACGACGAATCATATCACACGCATCACCAAGGGTTTTGATGTCGCTCATCCACACACACTTTGTTTTTATCAGCTCTTCAACCTGGCCCTTTTCATTTTCTTCTTTATTACCAATGATAAGATCCGGTTTGAGCGATTTGATCTTATCCAGATCCAATGTTTTTGTTCCACCGATTCTTTCTTTGGTTCGAAACCAATCCATCGGGTAAATACAAAACTTAGTGATCCCGATCACTTCTTTTTCTAATCCTAAATCTGCCAGCAATTCCGTTTGTGAAGGAACAAGAGAAATTATCCGCTTGGGTAAGCCTTGGACTGTAATTTCTCGTTGCATTTGATCCTTAAACTTCATGCTGCAAAGATGAATTGATTCCGATAAACTCCCAAATAAAAAGAGCTGTAAAAAATTTAGTATGATTCAAATATAGACTGGTAAGGGTATGATGAAATAATTCTACGGGGAGCATGTAGAATAAATCAAATGGTTTGTAGAAGAGCATCTACATGATTTTCCCTATGAAATTTGTAAAACCCTGATCTATGCCTCATTGCTTTGTAGGAATATTTTTTGTGCATCTTTTCCTGTTAAACTTTTAAAATTTAATTCTGGACAATAAATACTTACATGTTAGAATAACATGTAAGGAAGAATAAGATGCAAACTTGCTGCTTACCGAAATTGCCGAATACGTAATCAGGAAAGCGCTTGAATTATCCGGTGACAAGAAGAAGGGGAGCTTAAATTTATTCTGGTATTTTTTGCTTCACTTTTTAACCGGGCTAATGTATTCTGATTCTTCAAAACTGGCAGGATTTTCTTCCTGCCAGTTTCAATTTATAATCAACCGCCATTATTATTGATTTTAATGTAGAACACTATTGTTAAATGTAGATTCTTGTCCACAAGATTTTTTCAAACCAGCAACACGTTACAATGAAATATCAGATGGTATAACGTTTGTTGCCTTTAGTATAATTAAACACGAAAAAATATGAGAAACCAGCGATCACAGGGAAACTCTTCTTCACAAAACAAGGGAAGAGGTTCGCATGGCCACCAAAAAAGCCATGGTAACAGAAATACATCGTACAATTCCCCCGAAAATTCAAACCAGGAAAGAAATGTACATAGCGGGTACAATGAAAATAATCAGCGAAGCTCCCGCTATTATGATATGAATGATGAATCCGGCCATTACCGCAGAGATGAAAATCCGCGTGGCCGTAATGTTGACCAGGACGACAGGAACAATAGAAATAATAATTCGCGCAATTCAGAAAGCAGCAGCTCACGCGGCGGATCAAATCAAAATGAAAATCGTGGATCGCGCAATAATTCCCAGCGCACAGGTTCCGGTTCACAGAATAGCTCACAGGGAAGACAGGGAAATTCGGGAAGCCGTCATCAGCGCGATGATGATACGAACAGTGCGCGTTATAGCTCATCATCCGGTTCACGTAATTCATCCGGAAGGGGAGAAAGCTCACGCCGTTCAGGAGGAAATCAGGAGGATGATCGCAGCGCACGTTATGGGAATGCCGGTAATTCCGGTCAATATGGAAATCAGGGTGGCGGTCGCTACGGAAGCGATTTAAGCACACGTGGCGGCTACAATGATTTTGAAGATGATGACCGTGAATCAAGAGAAGATGATTTTGATTCCTTTTACGAAAATGATTCACGCAGCCAGGCATTCGAAAGAAATCCGCAAGATCGTTCAGGCCAGGGAAACAACCGCAATTCATCCTACGACGACCGTTATGCTCGCGGGTCGTATGATGATGACGATGATGATGATTTCGAAGACGATATCGATAATGAATACGAAGACGATTCAGATGACGATCGTAGCTACGGCCAATCCGGCCGCGAAAACTCATCCAGGGAAAATTCGCGCGGAAACAATTCCTATGGAAGAGAAAATTCATCCCGTGGAAATAATTCCGGTTCTTCCTATGGCGGTGGAAATAATTCACGCGGAAACAATTCCGGTTCATCCTACGGTGAAGGAAATAATTCAGGAGGAAACAATTCCGGTTCATCCTACGGTGGCGGAAATAATTCACGCGGAAACAATTCCGGTTCATCTTACCGCGGCGAAAGTTTTTCAGGAATGGGCTTTTACGCCGCTCCGGACGAACAAACAGGCGTAAGCAATTCAAACATGTTCGGCGGAGAATATGATGATGACAGTTCCTCTTACGGCAGCCAAAACACAGGCTCCCGCAACCCACGCTCAACACGAGAGTGGTAGGAATTAATAGATTGATATAAAAAAAGACGGCAGGAATTTTTTC
>JBKJMR010000023.1:0-7148 GCA_046596275.1 Bacteroidia bacterium
GCAGTGCTGAATAGTAAGAAGGTAAACCGAAGTTTTACTTGCCGATTTTAGAAACCGCTTTTGTAAGCTTTGATTTAATGTTTGAAGCCTTATTCTTGTGAATGACTTTCTTTTTAGCCAGCTTATCAAGCATCGAAATAACTTTCGGAAGCGCTGTTGCTGCTGCTTTTGGGTCTTTTTCCTCGCGAAGCTTCTTCAGCACAGTGCGGGTAGATTTCGCCTGGTAACGGTTTACGACACGTTTAGCATCGTTAGAACGGATACGTTTCAGGGAAGATTTATGATTTGCCATCTCGGTATTGTTTATTTTTGAGGCTGCAAATATAGTGTTTTTCTTTAAATCACTCCCAAAAATACCTTGCCTGAATCATTATCCATATCGAAATTCCTGGAAACCGCACAAAAAGTGCCTGTTTTGGACGTACGATCCCCCGCCGAATTCCTTTCCGGCCATCTTCAGGGAGCGATCAATATGCCCCTTTTTACCAATGAAGAACGCGCTGAAGTAGGGACGATTTACAAACAATCGGGCAAAGAATTGGCGGTTTTACGCGGACTGGAATTTGTCGGACCAAAAATGGCAGAATTTGTCCGTCAGGCTAAAAAAACTTCGCGGGATGGTCAGATTTTGGTCCATTGCTGGCGCGGCGGCATGCGAAGTGGCTCCATGGCATGGCTTTTTGAGACTTCCGGATTAAAAACCGGCGTGCTGAAAGGCGGTTATAAGTCGTTCCGTAACCATGTTTTGGAAAGTTTTGCCTTCAACTATGATTTTCATGTCGTTGGCGGAGAAACCGGTTCAGGAAAAACCGAAATTCTCCAGGCGCTGGCAAAAAAAGGTGAACAGGTAATAGATCTGGAAGAATTAGCGCATCACCGCGGTTCTTCTTTCGGATCGATCGGGCAAACGGAACAACCAAAGCCTGAACAATTTGAAAATGATCTTTTCGAAGCATTACAAAAAATAGATCCGTCACGAAGAGTTTGGATTGAAGATGAATCGCGCAGCATCGGCCGTGTTTTTATTCCGCAACCCATCTGGGAAATGAAAATCGCTGCGCCATGTTATCGTGTGCAAATTCCTTTCGAAGTACGCGTACAACGATTGGTAAAAGATTATGGAAATTTTCCGAAAGAAATTTTAGCCGAAGCTGTTTTAAGAATCCAAAAACGTCTTGGCGGATTAGCCACAAAACAAGCCATCGAATCCTTAGAAAATGGCGACCTTGCCGAAGTAGTAAGAATCACGCTTCATTATTATGATAAGGCCTACGACTTCCCGCAAAGCACAAGAAAATATGAAGGAGTAAAATTTATAGAATGTGAAGATGGCGATCCTGAAAAAAATGCGGATTTAATATTGGAAAACTTGAAGATCCGATGATTCGAAAATTAAATAGTTCTCAGTACTTTCTGTTAAGTCTTGCTATTCTATTGCAGGTTATTTATTTCAGCGCTTGTGAATTTCCATCTCCTGATAAAGCTCTACCTTCTGATAGTACAATCTCATATAAAGATTCGATTGCGCCATATATTGACTCAACAAAGGCTCAATTATATTTTGATACAGCTCTGGTTTTAAGACAAAGTAAAAACTATAGGACTTCCACAAGTTATTTTGATTTAGCTCTTCGAAGTAAATTTCAACCTACCCATGAAATTTATTATTTAATTGGAAACAATTTCTTTGATGCAAAAAATTATGAAACGGCGATATTTTATTATAATGAAGCAATAATATTCAATCCAAAAAAAAATCCGATGTACTTTCATGACCGTGCTTTAACCGCATATTATTTAGGATTATCTGCTTCAACCGTTTGTAGTGATGTGGATTCTGCAATTGCATATGGAGATACTACCAACATTGCCGTCTTATGCGAAGAAGCGAAAGACAGGTACTCAAATTAATTACCAGTTATCAATCACCCAGTCACCAAATCACCCAGTCACTAAATCTCATCATGGAAGAGTTTCTCCTTACCAAGTTCAGTCACGGCGCCGGTTGCGGCTGTAAAATTGCCCCTGCGGTGCTGGATGCAATTTTAAAAACTTCCATTCCGGCAGCGAGCGATCCGCGGCTTTTAGTTGGTCACGATAAAAAAGATGACGCTGCTGTTTATGACATCGGTGACGGAAGAGCGATCATCAGCACCACAGATTTTTTTATGCCGATCGTGGATGACGCTTACGATTTCGGACGTATTGCTTCTGTGAACGCGATCAGCGATGTTTATGCGATGGGCGGAAAACCGTTGCTCGCGATTGCCATTCTTGCGTGGCCGGTGGATAAAATTCCTGCAGAAGTAGCAGCGCGTGTGCTTGAAGGTGCGCGGGCAGTTTGTGCGGAGGCAGGAATTATTCTTGCAGGCGGTCATACGATTGATAATGCCGAACCGATCTTCGGGCTTGCAGTAACAGGTGAAGTGGAAATAAAAAATCTGAAAAAAAATTCTACTGCAACAGAAGGTTGTTCTTTATTTCTTACCAAACCGCTTGGCGTTGGATTATTATCTACTGCATGGAAGCTTGGAAAAATTTCGAAAGAAGAAATGCAAATTGGCATTAACACTATGCTGCAATTAAATAAAGCGGGAGAAATTTTCGGAACACTTCCTTATGTTAAAGCCATGACGGATGTAACCGGTTTCGGATTGCTCGGGCATTTAGGTGAAATGATCGACGGTAGTAATCTTTCTGCTGAAATTTATTTCAATAAAATTCCTGCATTACCGGGATTGAAAAAATTGATCGACGATAATTGCATGCCCGGTGCAACAACAAGAAACTGGAGCGGCTATTACAAAGGAATTGAAGGAATAGAAGTTGAAAGTCTCGGTGTGCTTTGTGATCCGCAAACCAGCGGCGGATTATTAGTTGCAGTAGCGAATGGTTGGGAAACTGATTTTATGATGGTTGCCAAATCAGCAGGATTAAAGCTGGAATCTTTTGGTAAATTAGTAAAGCGAAATGAAAACAGGATTCAAATATTCTGATCCGGTTAAAAAAAATAAATAGGTATCTTTAATTATGCAATTACCACGTGAGCTTTTTTGGGATGTAAATTATGAGTCCATAGATTGGGATGCAAAATATCGCTTTGTGATCGTTCGCGTTTTTGAAAGAGGGGATATTGAAGATATACGTCAGTGCAGAAGATATTATGGGGATAAACGAGTAAAAGAAGCGTTATTAGAAACTAAAAGCCTGGCAGAAAACAGGCTCCATTTAGCTGCGGCAGTTGTTGATGAACCTATTCAAAAATTCAGATGTTATATACTGCGACAGTCGAACCCGTCACTCTTTCCATATTAAATAAATTAATGTTAATGCCTGAACTAAAGAATTTTTCTTTGGTTGGTGGAACAGCTTTGTCATTAAAATACGGTCACAGAAAATCTATAGATCTTGATCTCTTTTCTGAGGAAAAATTTGACATTGAACAATTAGAAAAAGTACTTGAAAGAGAATTCGGCAACGATGTAAAATATGAGCATCAGAATATAAGATGGGCCATTTTCTGCACAATCAAAAAAATAAAGATCGATTTAATCCATTATCCTCATCATCAGATTGCCCCTTCTGAAAATATTGGTGGTATTAAAATGTATAGCAATAAGGACATTGCAGCAATGAAAATTAATGCTATTCTTGGCAGAGGCGTTAAGAAAGATTTCTGGGATCTTGTGGAATTATTGAATGAATTTAGTCTCGAAGAAATTCTTCAATTTCATAAATCAAAATTTCCTTCTCAAATGTTATTAATATCAATTCCTCAGGCTCTCACCTACTTTGCAGATGCCGACGAAAGCGAAGACCCTGTCTGCTTAAAAGGACAAACGTGGGAAGAAATAAAAAAAATACTTCAATCCAAAGTAAGAGCATTTTTAAGTTAGGTCAACAAACAACTCTCTATTCGTACATTCGTACCATTCGTAATTCGTTCCCCTAAAATGATAAAAGCTGTAATAGTCGACGATTCTCCCGAAGCACGCGAAAGCTTATCCGCTGATTTAAAACGCTGGTGCCCCGATGTGCATTTACTTGCGCAGGCCGGAAGCATGGCCGAAGGATTAAAAGTGCTGCGCGAATTAAAACCGGATGTTGTGTTCCTCGACATTCAGCTTGGCGACGGCGATGGATTCGGGTTGCTTGAACAACTAGGCGAAACGGAAACAAAAGTGATTTTCACCACCGGCAATGACAATTACGGAATCCGCGCAATCAAATTTTCTGCGCTCGATTATTTGCTCAAGCCCGTTGATCCGGATGAATTAATTGCGGCAGTTGAAAAGCTCACGCAGGAAAAGAAAAAACAATCCATCAGCGAAAACATTAAGCTGCTTACCGAACATCTTCGTCCGACAGCACCCGGCACGATAAAACGCCTTGCACTCAACAGCGCCGATAAGGTTCAAGTCATCAACATCGCAGATATTATCCGCTGCGAATCAGAAAGAAACTACACCACATTTTTTCTCAAAGGAGGAAAACAAATTGTGGTGACAAAAACGCTGAAAGAATACGAAGACCTTTTAGAGCCAAGCGGATTTGTTCGCATTCATCATTCGCATTTGATCAACCTCGAGCATCTGAAAGAATTTATCAAACAGGATGGCGGTTATGCGTTGATGGATGATAACGCACATGTGCCGGTTTCTGTTCGCAAGAAAGAAGATCTGCTTCGTGCGCTTGGTCTCGGTTAATTTTTTTCGCGCAAGCTGAAAACACTGATCAGTAGAAACTCAGCAGTTTTTCAGCATTCACAATCACTTATTCAAATCGCATTTTCTTTTCCTGCAAAAGAAATAGTTTCGTAGCATGGCCTTACGAATCATTATCTGCGTTACCGCAATCGCTATTCTTGGAGTTGTAACTTACTTCATCATCGAAGCAAACATTCCCACGGATGAATTTTCCAGGGGCGATTATTAAAGCATATCGATTCAGACAATTCATAGCAGTAAAGTAACCCCGGCCGGTTGTTCCGGACAAAACTTTGCATGTTATTGAATTGGCTAAACGACAGAGGCGTCATGTTCTTTTAAACATGACGCCTCGCCTATTGAGTTGGGGATGTATTAACGTGGTTTAGACGTTGTGGTTGATGGTGTTGTTGTGGTTGATGGTGTTGTCGTTGTTGTTGCGGTTCGCGGTTTAGTAGTTTCCGGTTTGTCTTCTGGTTTTGTTTCAGGTTTATCAGCCGGTTTTGTTGTGGTTGTTGACGGTTTGGTTGTTGTCGTTGTCGTCGGCTTGGTTGCTGTTCGCGGCTTTCCTGTATTCGGATTTGCGGTGCGGATAGTTTGCGCAAAATTGATTGACAACGTTGCGCTGGCCGATCCATTCGCATTCTGAACACTAACCTGGACTTTATTTACTCCCGATATAAGATTTGCTGAGAAGGAAAGCAGATGAGATGTCGGATTGTAAATTGCATTCGGCACAATCACATTATTTACACGAATTGTAAACTCATTAATCGAACCTGCTCCTGTTACCGTCATTGTAACCAATTGTGATTGTGAAGTCGCATTTGAATTCTGTGACGATGGAGTGAGCAAGGTGATCGCAGGGCCGGCCGGTGCATTCGGATCCTGGTTGTTTTGATTCGGCGGACCTGTAGGTGATGAATTTGTGTTCGGATCAGCAGGATTCGGATCTGTTGGTGTCGGATTCGGATCTTGTGGATTTCCACCACCGGGAGGGCCAACAGGATCGCTTGTAGTATTCGGATCACCATTCGGAGGACGAGTAACTACCGTTGTCGGAGTTGTAAGCGCATAAATGATAGTTGTATTGTCGCTTGCACTTCCTACAGCATTTGTTGCAGTTACAGTGTAAACATTTGCACCGGAGATCAGGTTGGCGCTGAAAGTAACAATGTTCGTTCCAGGATTGTAATTGAAAGGAATTGATTGCATTCCTTTTGTAACTGTGATCTGGTTCGACATTGTAACGTTAGTCACCTGCGCTGATACACCACATACTGCAATCGTAGTATTAAATGGATTTGCAGAAGGCACAGTGATGTTTACTGTTGGTGGCAATGCAGTTGGTGTGGTTGTTACTTTGAAGATGATAGAGCACGATTCAGCATCTGTTCCACCTGCATTCGTTCCGGTAATTGTAAATGGATTTGTGCCGGGATTCAATGTAACAGGGAAGCTTACTTCTGCATATGCGCCCATGTTTACGAAGTTGAACGCAGTTACAGGTTGGTTATTAAATGTAACTGTAACCTGGTTCGGCATAGTAACATTGGTCACTTTTGCTTTTATGGTATACGCTGCAAGCTTCACAGAGAACGGACATGCAGAAGGGCTTGTGATCGTTACAACAGGTGGTTGAATTGTAGCAACCGGGTTGTAATTGATGGTTGTATTATCAGATGCGCTTCCAACACTGTTTGTTCCGATCACTTCATACAGGTTGCTTCCGTTTTGAAGACTTGCAGTAAAAGTAACCTGGTGTGTATTCGGATCGAAAGAAAAATTAGTTATCGGGCTTCCGTTACGACGAACCTGCACGCCTGAAACCGCTGTAACGTTCAATACTGTCGCAGTAACATTTGTTGTTTGTGTCGGCGAGGTATATGGATTCACAGATGGATTTGTGATCGTAACCTGCGGAGGTAACGGAGTTGGTGTGGTGTTCGTAGTTACAGTATTGTAATAAATTGTCTGAACATCCGAAGCGCTTCCGAATTGATTTGTAGCAGTTACCTGGTACGTATTCACACCATTCTGAAGTGTATGTGAAAACACCATAACATTGCTCGAAGGATTATAAGTGAAGTTTGTGCTGTACTGGTTATTGATCATCAACCTGATATTGTTTGATGAAGTAACATTATCAACACGCACTACTAATTGCTGGTTTACAACAGTCGCAGTATAAGGTTCAACCGAAGGAGTTGTAAATCGAACTTGCGGTGGATAACCGGCAGGCTGATTGTTGGGTGGATTATTATTAGGCGGATTGTTATTCGGAGGATTGTTGTTTGGCGGATTGTTGTTCGGAGGATTAGTTACAACAACAGTATTTGTCGGTGTAGGTGAAGGTGTATAGGTATTCGGGTTAGCAGGCGGATTTGTATAAGTTGTATTTGATTTACTGTTTCCGTTTCCGCCGAAAGTCCAGCGAACAAA
>JBKJMR010000191.1:0-2571 GCA_046596275.1 Bacteroidia bacterium
TTTTTTTCTGATCTGCTTTCGAAAGTCAAGGAGATCATGCCGGAAATTCACATCAAGGCATTTACTGCAGTTGAATTGGAATACATGTTCCGCAAAGGAAAAGTAAGTATAAAAGAAGGCCTTCAAATTTTCAAGGACCATGGATTAAATTCACTCCCTGGTGGAGGCGCAGAAATTTTCGATGAAGAAATCCGCAAGCAGATCTGCGAGGATAAATGCACCGGGCAGGAATGGCTGGATATTCACGAAACAGCACACAACCTTGGCATTCCTTCCAATGCAACCATGCTCTACGGGCATATCGAATCGTTTGAGCACCGCGTTGATCATATGGATCGTTTGCGCAAGCTGCAGGATCGTACCAAAGGATTCAACACGTTTATTCCACTGAAATTCCGCAATGGCGATAATCAGATGTCCAACATTCCTGAAGTTTCAGTAATTGAAGACATGCGCAATTACGCTGTAGCACGAATTTTCCTTGATAATATCCCGCATTTGAAAGCCTACTGGCCAATGCTGGGTCGTACTAACGCACAACTTTCTTTAAGCTTCGGCGTGAATGATATTGATGGAACGATTGACGATACCACCAAGATCTATTCAATGGCCGGCAGTGAAGAACAAACGCCTGTTATGAGCACAAAGCAGCTTGTTGAGCTGATTTCTACAGTTGGCCGGCACCCTATTGAGCGTGATACACTCTACAATATCCGCACTGATTACAGGAATTATGACTTTGAAGCAGAAAAAGAGGCTCAAAACGCATAATCACGAATGTCCTGACTTTTAAAATTACACAATTGAAAATCAGTAAGTTACAAAAAAATACCCCAAAAACGAATGTCTTGCCTATATAGCCCCCTATTGAGGGGTCGGGGAATCAAAATTACATTTGATACGTGGAAAGGGTTACGGAATTTCTTTGCAATGATAATATCTGATGCTGCACAGTTGGGTCCTGTAGCACATCATTCCGGAACTTAGGGACTATAGTCCCCTTAACACCCCACCTGGTCGGGCATGGGGGAAAACTTCCCGGCCAGGTTTTTTTTAAACATCATTCCTGGATAAGGAATCAACATAAAGAAAGAGGAACAGAGATAATGAGGTTAGAAACATTCGCAAACAAAATCGCAATTAATTCAGACAACAACGGAGGAATGCGTTCGCTTAATATCGAACTCGACTCAAAAGTGGCGCGTTCACTCACTTTAAAGATCACTGATATTGTTGGTCGTGTTTTATTCGAAAAGCACACCGGCTTTATGACCGAAGACAATACCGCACTTGATATTTCTGACTATTCACTTGGAATGTATTTCCTTAAGCTCGAAAACATCCAGGGTAAAATTCAAACCGAACGTTTTGTGATCAACAATTAAATGCTTTGGGTCAATTTTAGTTAAGTACGATTGGGTAAAAAGAAGAGGCTGTCTGAAAAGGCAGCCTTTTCCATTTCATCCGGGAGTCAGTGGTCAGGGATCAGTAGTCAGGAGTCAGTTATCTAATTAGAAATTGGTAATTGGTAATCTTGTCATCTGTAATTTAATCCCCAATTCCCTAATTCCCTAATTCCCCATTTCCCTAATTCCCCAATTACCCTATTTACCAATTTCCCAATTTCGTATTTTACATCCATGATCGCAGCAGTAATATATGATATGGATGGGTTGATCGTCGACTCTGAGCCGTGGTGGAGAGTGGCGGAATCAAATGTATTCGGCCGATTGAGCAAATCTCCTTCCGAAGCTGATTTTGAAATGATGATGGGCAGGCAGATCAAAGAAGTGATTCATCACTGGCATGCAATTGCTCCATGGCAGAATTTTTCTGTGGAAGAAACACAAAAGGAAATCCTTACCGAAGTCGCGCGCCTTGTAAAAGAAAATGCGCTTGTGCTGCCCGGCGTTATTGATTCGCTTGATTTCTTCAAAAAGAAAAATCTTGCCATCGCACTTGCTTCTTCTTCCCCACTCTTCCTCATTCGCGATTTAATGCAGCATTACGGCCTTGCAGATCGTTTCAGCATTCTTTGCTCTGCCGAGTTCGAATCGCACGGCAAACCGCATCCGGCAGTCTTTATCAAAGCCGCACAAGAGCTCGGTGTCGATCCGCAAAATTGTCTTGTGTTAGAAGATTCCTTCAACGGATTAATTTCCGCCAAAGCCGCAAGAATGAAATGTATCGCCGTTCCCGAAAAAGGTTCTTTTAACCAGGCAAGATTTGATATTGCTGATTTGAAATTATCCTCGCTGGCAGAATTTTCAGAAGAGAAATGGGAAGTGCTGAATAAATCATAAAAATCATCTGCGAAATCTGTTGAATCTGCGTGCAAACATTTGGGCGTGTTCTTCCTGCGTCAGACCGGGCTATTCCTGCCTGCAGCAGCACAAGTCCGCGCGGCGGCAGGCAGGCGTTGCAAGTCCTCCCATGAAGGAAACAAGAAAAATGTTCCTTCATGGTCCGGGCTTTACACTTCTATCCCTCACGCAAAAATCACATGAAGAAGCATTGTATCAAACCGGACGCGAGGCATCGCGTCTCTACAAATTACAACAATGCACGCAA
>JBKJMR010000688.1:0-6469 GCA_046596275.1 Bacteroidia bacterium
AAAACTTTTCGTTTGTACGGTCAGCGGAAAATCATCAACGCCCTATGTACGTGGTAAGGTCAGCGCGGCTTCAACACTGTCTTTGATAATGATCATGCCTGCTAATCCTTTTGAAACGTGCAAATCTGTTTTGCCTTCTCCGTGCGGATGATACCAGAATGTTCCGGCGGTGTTCAGCACCTGAAAGGATGGATTCCATGTTGTGTTTTGAGGAATGAGCTGGTGTGGTCCGCCATCATCCATTGGAGGAACATGAAGTCCGTGCCAGTGCATCGTGGTGGAATTACCATTTCCTGTAAGATTGTTGGTGACGTTCAGTGTTACCCAATCCCATTTATTCATGATCAGGGTTGGTGATAACAATGGGCCGTTTATGCCGTACGTTGGCGTATTGACAGAGGGAAAAAATTGTGTTGTTCCGTTTTGAATAGAAAGATTAAAAGTAGTGCCGCTGATTACCGCAGGAATAAAAAGCGGATTTTGAGCGAAGGCAACCTGGCAAATTAAAAAGCTTAAAACTAAAAATGCATTTTTCATTTTGTTGAAATAAAAGCAGCAGCGATGATATTCTCACCGCTGCTGCATATTTTTTTAAGTTTAATGAGCAACTGTAAACTTGTAATTCTGTACCGTGTTGTCCGCGCTTACACGAATAAAATAAATACCGTTGCTAAGTGCATCAGTTTCAACCTGCGCTTTCAGCAAACCTGACGGAGCATTGTTGTTGTACACAACTGTAACAACTTCTCCTAGTATATTAACCAGTTCTACTTTTATTGCGACAGCCTGTGAAAGATTCATTTCAACCTGGACTTTATCATTCGCAGGATTCGGAAATACATTGATAGCAGAAACGGTATTGTTCAAATCATTCATGCCAACCTGTGCCAGCATTCCGAGAATAGAATCGCGCATGATGGTTGTGTCGCTGGTAACAAAACTTTGCGTTGACCACATTACATGATGATCGACACCGCCTAATAATACAACCGTCGGCATTCCGAAACCACCGTAATACGCAACTTGTGTAGCGCCGCTGTCCATTGGCATATACAATGACAATCCATTGTTGGCTACCCAGGAGCTGGAGTACGTGCAGGTTGTTGTATTCTGAAACGGGAATGCGTATGCTTTAACAGCGCCCGGAAATGTATTCATGATGTTATTCGCCATTGTTTGAATTTTTAATGCGGGTGGCGGACAAGAACCGCAATTCGGCATGTAATAAAACAGGACAACCGCTTTACCTGCATTAAGATCAGCAAACAAGTCAACAGGATTATTGTTGCAATCAACACCTGAAAATTGCATAGCTGTTTGTTGTGCTTTGGAAATCGTAAATACGAACATCAGAGCGAGTACGAAGAATAATTTGTGCTTCATTTTATTTGTTTTAGGAAGATTAAGAGTAAAACCGGGAATGCAGAAGCAATCCGTTCTGTGATTAACAGGAAAGATCAGATTCTGAAAACGCTGTGAAGAATAAACAGCTTTGTGTTTCCATCACGGATAGGAGGGGAATGAAAATTTGAAATTGGTGTGGTAGATGGATTCGAAATAAAGAAATTGAATGAAGAAGGAACTTCCGCTAAGCAGTTTTTAGAAAAAGATAATGGTGTGGTAATGCTTTCAACTTGTTTGTGATCGTTGCCGGATTTAATGCTGATTATTTTATCCGTACAACAGCCGGTTTTCATTGGCTTTACTTTAGCCTTACCACAACAACAGCCCTTATGCTTAAAACCTCCAAAGGAAAGTGCTTGTAGCTTCGTTCCGCAAAAATGCAGATTGAATGTTGCGCCGGAAACCGACACGACATACAAAAGCATTAAAAGAAGGGCTACAACGCGTTTCATAGGAGATTAAAATTACACTTAATTCACCTGGAAACAAAATGAAATTAGGCCAAAGGTTTTATGAGAGAAGGTTTATAGCAATTTTTACTGTTACTGTTTGAAATACCATATTTTGCCCAGTTTCTATTCATATATTTGATTAAACCCATGCCACCTATGAAACTAAAATTTACTTTTCTACTATTTCTTCCATTCATTGCCACCGGGGCAATTTCTCAATCACTTACCTGGGGCAATGAAATCATAGTTGCGAATGGCAATACGTATGGATATACACGTCCGCGTATTTCTGTAACGACCGGAAATATTCCCGTTATAATGTGGGGCGGTGGTATGGGCACAGAACCGGTTTATTTCGCACGCTGGAACGGAACAGGGTTTAATATGCCTGTTACTGTTACACCGAATAATGTTGATCCGGCGGTAATGACCTGGCAGGGTCCGGATATGGCTGCAAATGGAAATAACGTTTTTGTTGTTTATAAACGTGAGCCTGAATTGACAAATAACATTTACGTGCAGAAGTCGATTGATGGTGGTGTTACATGGTCGGATACTACTCGTGTAGATGGAATGAACGGACCTTATTCGCGTTTTCCTTCGATTGCGGTTTCTGCATTGGGAAATCCTGCTGTAATGTTTATGAGCTTTGATATGAGTTTTGGAAATGCCGAATATGTTGTAACTAATTCTGTAAACGGTGGACTTACATTTCCAATGCCTGTGAATGTAAGTTCATTGGGCAGCTCGAATGTTTGTGATTGTTGTCCGGGCTATATTGAGATTGACGGAATTAATCAAGCTGCTGCGTGGAGAAGAAATAATAACAACATGCGCGATATGTGGAGTGGAATATCAACGAATGCAGGTTTAACTTTTCCAACGGGAATGGATATTGACAACACAAACTGGATGCTGAGCAATTGTCCTTCCAGCGGACCCGACCCGTATTTAAACAGCGATAGCTTATTCACTGTTTTTATGAGTGGTGCTACGGGTGATAACCGGATTTATTTTAATTCAAAAAATATTACCAATCAGCAGAACGGTTATACGGCATTGCTCAATCCGAATGTGCCTTCAGCTACTATTCAGAATTATCCATTTATCGCGGGCAACGGAGATACAATTGTTGTGGTGTGGCAGGAAAGTTCTGGTGGCAATATCAATGTTTATTGCGCATGGTCTGTAACCGGTTCAACGGGTCTGTTCAACACTATTGCAATGGTGAATTCCTCTATGAACGGTATTCGTCAGAACCCACATGTTGCTTATTCGAATGGAACATTGCATTTTGTGTTTGCGGATGTTTCTAACGGGAACGCTGTTTACAGGAAAGCTACAATCACAAGTCCGAGCAGCATTGATGAACAAAACAGCAAACTTTCGCTTCGCACTTATCCGAATCCATCCAATGGAAATGTAACGCTTGATCTTTCACCATTGCAAGGTCAGCCTGCAACAGTTAAACTTTCGGATATGTCGGGACGTGTAATTGAATATTTTTCTACCGGTGGAGAAAGCCAGGCTCTCTTGCCTCAGCAAGCTGCGGGATTATATTTGATAGAAGTAACTGATGTAAATAGGAATCTATTTATTTCGCGGGTAGTTTTTTATTGAGGCTCGATGCCAACATAAAGTGATTGGCATCATTCTCAGCCGCTTTTACATTATAGCCGATTTTATATCAAAGCCTGGCAAGAAACCCTTCGTCCAATAAAGCCAATCATTAGTCAATCCCGTGGTTTTATAAGGCCTGTACGAGAAAATAATTAGCCAAAATAAAAAAATCAAGAAAAACCGGCCAATTGTTATTCAATACAAACTCTTTATTACTTTTGCACCGGAGAAATGGCAGAGTGGTCGATCGCGGCAGTCTTGAAAACTGTTGACTGTAATAGGTCCGGGGGTTCGAATCCCTCTTTCTCCGCTTCAAAATCAGTATCAAACACCATCCGACCAGATGGTGTTTTTTTGTGCTTTACAAAGTGGGTATTTGAACTTACATTTTAAAAAGCCCAATGACGGCTGCTTCATAACACTTTAAAACAAGGCATAAAAAAACAGGTGCTTTATATGCTCAACTCTCCCCGGACTGCGCATAAAAACACCTGTATACAGCAACAGTTATTGCTGCTTAATCTTTTTAGTTATACCCTATTATGCATTGCGGCATTCGGCTGACCAGGGCGGTTTTGATTTTGATTTTGCGCGTAGGTTGGAGCGTTTTAAACAAGAGTATTATTGAAAAAATTACGCCTTAAACACAGTTATCGGAATGAGAATGAAGCAATTCCGTTATGGTAATAAACACAGCTTTTTTTTGCTGACGAAAAAAACAATAGGTCAGACAGTGGCAGAAGAGAAACGATATGTTCATATCCATCCGCACCCGCATATCACAGGAGTAGAACAATTTCCACTATATTAGAATTGAAAATAGTTACAACACTTTCAGAATATTGGAATACAATTAGCTTGTAATTCGATGAAAGAAAGTTTGTTCCTTTGCATTTGAAATCAGCTTTGATGTATCTTATATGGTACACCTGAAGTTTTTATTAAAGTATACCTTCGTAAAATATTGCTTGTTATGGCAGCGCGAAATCCCGTTTTTTTTTTAATAGATGATGATGAAGACGACAGGGAGATCTTCGGTCTTGTATTAAATAAAATTAGTCCTAGTGTGGAATATCATACGGCTCAAAATGGGTATGAAGCGATTGAGAAATTCAAAACGCAGCCTGATTTTAAGCCTGATTTTATCATACTTGATCTTAACATGCCCAAGATGAATGGAAGGCAATGTTTAGCTGAACTAAAAAATAATGCAAGGATTAAGGACGTCCCGGTTTTCATTTATTCTACTTCTGCTGATCCACAGGATGAAGAAAATCTTATCTCTTCCGGTGCCAGCTCTTTCTTTGTAAAACCTTCAGAGCTCAATGATCTTATTGTAATCATAAACAAAATTCTTGATCCGGCTTTCAGTAGTTAATTAATATAAACACCGAAAAAATGCCAGTAGCTGTAAAAAATGAAGCAATTAAAGTACTCCAGAAAAGAAAAAAGGAAGTACTTGAACAATGGATTAATAATCAATTGGCCGATGAAGGTTTACGCAATGATCTCATCTCAAATGAAGACCAGCAGGCAATGTCTGATGAATTGCTTGGCCTTTTTATCGACTCGCTGAATGATTCAAGCATTGAAGATTTTCAATCGCGTGATTTTGAAAAAGTGATTGATCTGTTAGCAGAAATTTCCATTTCCCGCGCAAAGCAGGGTTTCTCTCCGAGAGAAACCGGAACATATATATTTGGATTAAAAGAAGCGGTTTTAAAAGTCATTCAGAAGGAGATAAAAGATCCAACGCTTCTTTATACAGAAAGTTTAAAGATCAGCAGGCTGCTTGATAATTTCGGTATCGCTTCTTTCGAAACTTTTATCAAGGGACGTGAAGAGGTGATCCTTCGCCAGACGGATGAGATCACAGAAATTTCCACACCGGTTATCCATGTTTGGGAAGGCGTGCTTGCTTTGCCTATCATCGGAACGCTTGACAGTGCAAGAACACAGGTTGTAATGGAAAACCTGCTGCAGGAAATTGTTGAAACAGGAAGCACCATTGCTATTTTAGATATCTCAGGAGTTCCGGCAGTTGATTCGCTTGTTGCACAGCATTTGATTAAAACGGTTAGCGCTACAAGATTAATGGGCGCAGAATGTATCATCAGCGGCATCAGGCCGGAAATTGCACAGACTGTTGTGCATTTGGGTATTGATCTTTCGACCATCGTGACGAAAGCAACATTGGCAAGCGCGCTTAAAACCGCCTTCTCCATGTTACAGCTCGATGTAGTAAAGAGACAAAAACAAAACTTTACACAAACACGCTAGTCAAATGGAGAAGATTCCTATTTTAAAAATGGGAGATTTTCTGCTGGTTACCATACAGGTTGACCTGTACGATCAATTAGCAGAAAACTTAGAAGCCGACCTGATCAATATGGTCAGGAAATACAGCGCAAAAGGTGTGCTTATTGACATATCAGCAGTTTCCATCATCGATTCCTTCATGGGAAGAATTTTAGGAAATATTGCAATGATGTCGAAGATCCTCGATGCCGAAACTGTTGTTGTAGGGATGCAGCCCGCAGTTGCGATCACGCTTATTGAGCTTGGTTTGCCTTTGAAAGGTGTTCATAGTGCATTGAATGTCGAGAAAGGGATGAATTTGTTACGATCAAAAATTCATGATTATGACCAGGAAATCCCGGAGATAGATGATCGTAGTACTGAATAAGGATGAATTAGCTATAAACAAAGAGCAAGATGTAGTTCCTTTCCGGAACAGGGTAAAGGAGCATGCAGTTAAGATGGGCATGGGCTTGCTGAATCAAACAAAGCTTATAACAGCTGCAAGCGAATTAGTGCGTAACATGCTCAAGTATGGTGGTGGAGGAAAAGCATTAATTGAAACTGTAAGCAGGGGAAGAGAGAATGGTGTACGCTTAACATTTTCGGATAAAGGACCCGGTATTAAGGATATTAATCTTGCAATGAAAGATGGTTTCTCCACAGGAAAAAGCCTTGGTTTGGGACTGCCCGGA
>JBKJMR010000156.1:0-2691 GCA_046596275.1 Bacteroidia bacterium
GGGATGAGGAGATAAAGTGGTATAAGCCGACGGATGTTTCTTCGATTGAGGAGGTTATTCAATCGAGACTTTAATGTGCTGATTTGCTAATGGGTTAATTTGCTAATATAAATGTGCAAATTACAAATGTGTAAATTACAAATGTGTAAATTACAAATGTGTAAGTTACAAATGAGCAGTGGGTAAATGATGGTGAAGCAAAGTGCCCCCCGGAAGATTAATTTGAAATTTGCAAATTGATCATTAATCAAAATTCTTATCTCTTCGGATTTTTTTCTTGTCGGATTCCTTTTTCTTCCCTTGTAATCTTTTTTCTTTGGCTGCTTTTGAGACGCGTGTTTTTTTCCTTTTTTTAACGGGCTTCAATGCATTTTCTAAAAGCAAATAAAATTTTGCAATTGCTTTTTCTTTGTTTTCGTGCTGGGAGCGGTCGCTGTCTTCGGTGATGCGTAAAATTCCTTCTGTTGATAATTTGGAATCGAGCTTTGTGAGCAGAGTGTTTTTTTGTTCGTCACTCAGCAATTTAGAAGCCGGAATATCGAAGGTGAGCTCGATCTTTGAAGAAACTTTATTGACGTGTTGTCCACCCGCACCGCCCGAACGCGTGGCTTTGATGGATGTTTCTTTGTGAAGCAGAAGATCTTGCAGTGACATAATAAATTAATCGGGCGCAAATTAATAATTTCTAACGGGCGATTCTTGCTTTTTTGAATTTTCTCAAAATATGCAAGCCTTTTAAGTTATCATTCTCAGGAAAAATTTCACGTATTATCCTGTTATTTGCAATTACAAAAAATTTCAACATAACAGAAGTGATGCGCATACACAAAAATTTATTATCGGCATTCATCCTGCTTTTTATCTCCTCTTTCGGATTTGGTCAATCCGGCGAAATAAAAATAAAGTTTTTAGGCAATTGCGGTCTTTATATGACTGATGGGAAGCTGGATATTTATACTGACTTTCCATATAAATCGGGCGCCTATAATTATATGGAATACAATTCGTCTGAACTGGACAGCATAAAAGACAATGCGATTTTCATATTTACGCACAAGCATGCAGATCACTACTCTAAAAAGGTCCTGAAAAAAGCTCAAAAAGCGAAGAATGGAAAAAGTTATGGTCCATGGAATACAGACGAATTAGAAAATTACAGTGATACAAGTGCCGGATTCTCTGTACAGGTTTTTAAAAATAAGCATAGGTTTTGTTTTAACCATTATTCTTATTTAATAAGCTGGCATGGTAAAAAAATATTTCTCTCCGGCGATACTGAAAGTGCTGAAACAATAAGCAAAGTGAGCAATATGGACTGGGCTTTTGTTCCGTATTGGATTTTATCGGACGCTAAAAAAAAGAACATCACGATTGACACAAAAAAGATTGGATTATACCATTTGTATCCCGATCAAAAAATTACCGGCGAGATACCTGAGAAAATCAAGCTTCTCAACACGCAGGGAGAAGTAATATCCATTTCCTATTAAGTAATATTTCTGCAAAAAAAGGTATTGGGAATTTGGAATTAATAATTCGTCCTTATTAATTTTTCGTATTTTTAAGTAATGTTCTCCCGTTGCAAATATCTCCTACTGCTTTTGTTTACACTGGCACTGCCTTTGCAGGTGATGTATGCACAGACACGAAGTAATTCTTCCAGAAGTCCGGTAGAAAGGAAGGAATATTTTGCGAATGGGAAAGTGAAAAGTGTCACGGTTACTAAGGTTAAAACCCCGCGTAATATTGATCTTTTCAATTTATACAAACAAACAAAAGTTATCCGTACGGAATATGATTCGCTGAGTGGAAATAAAAAAACGCATTCTGAGCGCACTACTAAAATCGGCGTTGGCGGAAAACATTGTTATGAATATTCTTCTTTGCGGATTGATTATGATGAGAACGGAAAACGAAAGCGATACGAACGATCTAAATGCGACAAGCACTATTATATATGCAAGGATTATGTGAATGGAAAAGTTTCTTTCATTCATATCGAGAAAAAGCGACGAAGAAGAAGATGAGGTATTCGCTTCTTTTTGTTTGGATTGTTTGTCATGCCATCACATTACCCGCACAAATTCCCATTATCGGTGCTGATAGCCTGGTGAAGCATTACACGGCGAAGATGGATCGCTATATCGATAAAGATTCCAGTCTTGGCGGTTTTTATTCCATTGATCTATATGGAATTTCCGTATTTGCCGGTGTAACAGAAAAGAAAAGCAATCAACCGGAGTATCATATCAACTGGAATGAGCTTCCACTTTATAAAAACATAATTGCATTTGCTCCGCGTGAAGAAGCGAAAGCGATTATGCTGGAAAAAGGAAAGCGCACTTTTCTGCCTGAATTTGTAAAAAAATATGCGCTTCCACCGGAATATTTGAAGCCGAAACCAACAGCTCAATTGCCTTTACGCGGATTAAAAATTGCGCTTGATCCCGGGCATATTGCATCGGATACGGCGATGGGAAGAATGGAAGATAAATACCTTCTTTCCAAAACACGTTCAGGAAATGACAGCGTGACAATCTCAATTGCGGAAGGCATATTGACATGGAAAACTGCGAATGCGCTTGCTGTTTTATTGCGTTCACAAGGTGCAGAAGTTTTTGTAACGAGAAAAAGACCGGATGAGACTGCGTTCGGAAAATCCTATGCAAATTGGAGGAAAGAAGATTTTAA
>JBKJMR010000404.1:0-10705 GCA_046596275.1 Bacteroidia bacterium
TGAATTTCAAAAAAGAGCAACTTTCACAAAGTCCGGCAATTTCTGATTTGAGATTTTTGCATCTCAAACATAAAAATTTAAGAAAATGAAAGTAAAAATAATTGGTATTCCGGTGCAAGACCAAGAAAAGGCATTGAAGTTCTACACAGAAAAACTGGGCTTCTTAAAAAAGATCGACATTCCTCTTAGTGAAGGCAATAGATGGTTGACTGTAGTAAGCAAAGACGAACAAGACGGGACAGAAGTCCTTTTAGAACCTTCGCCAAACCATTTTGAGCCAGCTAAAGTCTATCAAAAGGCTTTATTTGATGCGGGTATTCCATACACACAATTCAATTGTGAAAATGTTCAACAAGAATATGAACGACTTTCAAGTCTTGGAATTGAGTTCAGCGTAAAACCTACAGAAATGGGAACGGTAAAAATTGCTGTTTTTAATGACACTTCTGGCAATCATATCCAAATTGTTGAGATGCTATGATGAAGAATAAGCAATTTGTAAACGGACAAAAAACTTATGAGCAAGTAGGTAACAAACTCACCTACTTTTTTAAGGATGGAAAAGTAAAAGCCGAAGGAGTGTCAATAAATGACGTGATGCAAGGTGAATGGAAGTTCTACAGAGAATCAGGACAACTTTGGCAGGTTGGCAACTTCAAGGATAACAAAAAAAACGGGAGATGGATACGCTATGACAACCAAGGAAATTTGGAGTATGAAGAGTTTTTTCTAAACGGTAAAATCAAAAGATGAATAAAATAATTTCAACGATATTGAAAAACTTAAATCAGAAGGATTAAAAAACTTTACTGAATCAGGAGGAGGAAATATTGTTTTGACAAGTCCCGAAAAACAGAATATTAATCTGTTTAAGTTGGGCAATGGATAAACTTCGCCACAAATAGATTAGGCTCACTTGCTTATTACATTTAAAATGAGTTTTCGTTTGGCATTTTTCAAATCGAGTTTTTGGAGTAAAAGCCCAGCTCAGCATTAAAACATCAGAACTTTAAACAAAACAAAAACATGATCAAACTGATTTTCATCGCAACACTTTTTGCATTTGTTTCTTGCGGACAAAGCACAGACTCAAAAATTGTCAGCGACACAACTACTATAAACTCCACAGTTGAAATCGGAAAACCAACCGACAATGCTTTGGCATTTTTAAATTCTTATGTTGACTACTGCAACAGCAGAGAGGAATCAATCAGTGTTCTTGAATGGGTAAATTCACACAAGCTGACAAGTAATAGTTTCAAGGCAGAATATAAAAGGATGATGGATGAAGCTAATCAATCAGATCCTGAAATGGGTCTTGACGCGGACCCGATAATTGATGCGCAAGATTATCCTGAAAAAGGATTTGAACTTGAATCATTCGACGAAGGAACAAACTATTTGACGTTAAGAGGAAAAGATTGGACAGAACTCAAAGTGACAATGAAAATGGTAGAAGAAAAAGGAAATTGGTTAGTTGATGGATGTGGATTGGTTAACATACCTGTTGACAAAAGAGCCTTAAGATAATCTGCGGATATTGGAATTACAAGCAAGAAGAAAATCTATTCCCGCTATTTTTATAGTAGCCACAAATCAATGTGCGAACAGGCGCCGATGCATGGCAAGGATGAAAAAAAAGAAAGTATGACAGCAGAAAAAATAGAACAAGCAATTACAAATTTTGTAAGAGGCGGCGACAACAGTGATGTTGTTATGTTAGACAAGGTTTTGCATAAAGACTTTCGTGTAATGAATAATGGCTTTATGGGAACTCCTGGTGTTACAATTATTGACAAGCAAAAATATTTGTCTAATATAAGTGATGGCATTTTTGGCGGATTACCGAGGATAATGCTGATTGAAAGCATTGACTACAGTGAAAGGATTGCCATGGTCAAGCTACGGTTAGAAAGCCGGGAAAATTTCTTTTTGTCATATAATTCGTTAGTATTAGACGCAGATAACGAATGGAAATTAATAAGCAATCTTGCAGTTGTTGAAGCCAGGATAGCGAAGTAGTATCACAAACAAAAATCACAGGACTTCTGCGATTTAGAAATAATGCACGGTCAAAAAAATAAAAATGAGAAGGGCAGTAAGCAGTGCTATAAATTATCTTGTTAATAAGCCTAAAACCCTATTCCTGGTTGACGGATCAGGAGCAATGCTTACTGCGTTTTTACTGTTTGTAATTGTGAGGACTTTCAAAGAATATTTTGGAATGCCGGAGCGTGCATTGATTTACCTTTCTGTTATAGCAGCATCTTTTTGTATCTATTCAATAGCCTGCTTTTTTTTCTTAAAAACAAACTGGACACCGTTCATAAAAGCAATCAGTTATGCCAATTTACTTTACTGTAGTTTGACATTTGGACTTTTAGTGTTGTATTACCCGGTTCTCACAGTTGCCGGGGTACTTTATTTTTTGGTGGAAATAGCAGTTATTTGTGGACTTGTTTATATTGAACTTAAAGTTGCGAAAGCAATCAGGCAAAATATCATTACCGTTTATCGGAATTAATTGGTTTTACCTGCACACTAGCATCTCATTTTTATTTCTTCTCAAAAACCTCCAACACCATCTTCTCCCCATCAAAAACCCCATAAGTATTAAACGTAATCCAATCCCCAAGATTAATGTATTTAGAATTCGGCCCAACCTCCTTATCAATCGGCAAATGCCGGTGACCGAAAACAAAATAATCTACATGCTCTTTCGCTAAAACGGATTTCGAATATTGCATCAAAAATTCTTTGTCATCACCGCCGTATTCAAAATGTTCTTCCTTCTTATCGAATCCTCTGTCCGAAAAATATTTTGCCATCGCCATTCCGAAATTCGGGTGGAAACGCGCGTAAAACCATTGTGCAAAACGATTGCGGAAAATACTTTTGATGAATTTATATCTTCTGTCGCCCGGACCTAATCCATCTCCATGCGCAATCAAAAATTTCTTGCCGTTCCATTCCCTGCGGATCGGCTCATGATATAATTTCACACCGCATTCATCCACGAGATAACCGAACATCCACATATCATGATTGCCCGAAAAAACATGCACGGGAATTCCGCTGTCAGTAAATTCGGCAAGCTTCGCGAGGAAACGCACGTAACCTTTCGGCACCACACGCTTGTATTCGAACCACGCATCAAAAAGATCGCCGACTAAAAAAAGCTCAGCGCAATCTGCTTTGATGGAATCCATCCAGCGGATTATTCTTTTTTCACGTTCGAGACTTTTAGCCGCGTCGGGTGCACCGAGATGAAAATCGGAAGCGAAATATATTTTACCAACGCGTTCGCTCATCTTAAAGCTGCACGCTGTTTAAAAGATAAAACGGATTCATCCGGTGCAGGTTCAGGCTGAAACGAATGCGTTCAGGAAAAGAAACATCATTCGCATCGTAATACGCTTTGATGTCTGACGAATAAACAAGCGGAATGTAAATGTCCAATATATTTTTCACGATCGTCAGCTGCACACCGGCATTATACATGAACGTTGTAGAACCTAAGCCGGTTGTATTGTACAATCCGAAATCACCGTAAAATTTAATGGTGCTCAAAAGTTTATTTTTTACCGGTAGCGGAACTGTTACGTTCAACGCAGTTAACCACTTGTCGCTTTGTCCGCTGGCAGAATACGCTTTGAATCCGCCGTCTTCCACTGCAAATTGGTTAGCCCATAAACCGGTGCGCTCTGTTCTTCCGATGAAAATATGATCGAATAAATAATCCTGGTTGCTGAAACCATTCGGACTCCATCCGCTCATACGAAAGCGATAATCGTTATTGCTTGTTGGTCTTCCAAGGAATGTACCTGCAAAAAAGCGAAGGTCAATTGTTTTTTTCGCATTGATGTTGATGTGATAATTTAAATTCACCATCAGTTTGCTCATAAAATCACCGGTTTGATAAGTAAGCTTTGCATCATACGGATGAACACTGCGATTGTGTTGGAAAATATAGCTCGCTTCATAAAATGTGCGTTCCTGGTAACCAATTGCCCATGTACCGTTCCCCGATGAATCGCTGGTTGTATTGATGCGATCTGTTTTCAAATAAACGGTGCGCAGGCGAATAGAGTGGGTGATAGGACTTCTTGCTGTTGATTTTTTGAAGTCGAAATTTATTTCCGGGGCAACTTTTGTCCAGCCTAAGCGACGATCAGGAACAGTAGTCGTGCCTTCTAAAATATCTTCAGCGCGAATGGTGTAAGAATGATATTGATTTACAGTCGCGCCGAAGCGGATTTTCTGAAAAATATTATCAGGATAAATATTATAAAACGCGTCCGCATGACCAACCAGCGTTTTTGCACCGGTGCTGTACATCGGCATTATGAGCCATTCGAATTTTTTTCCGGGAACAACATGATTGTAAAATGCTGCACCAACCATGAACTTATCATACTTGTTGGTTCCGATAACGGGCGACCAGAATAATTGTGTGCGTGTCGGATTATCCAAACTTCCGAGGAACTGAATTTTCAGTGGCTCTGCCTTTTTGAAAAGTCCGTGCGTGTAAGCAGTATTATTCTTACGATTCACTTCCGGCATTTCTTCCGGCTGATCAATTACAAATGCATCGTAATCGCCTGCAGGAAATAATAAACCTGCTTCTCCTGCAAAACCTTCGTACCAAATCGAGGTGACGGTTTTTCCGTTTAACATTGCAGAAACGAGAACAGGACAATTTACTTCACCAACATTTTTTACAAAAACGGTGTATTGATTTTTTGTAATCTCAGATGGTTTAGTAACACTTTGGATCTTGTAATCGATCTGCTTATCTGTTTTGATCAGATCATCGAAAAACCAACTGAGATTTTTTCCTGATTCTTTTTCGAACACCGCACGGATGTCTTCCGGCCCGGGATGTTTCCAATGCCACTTATCAAAATAAACCTGGAAACAATGATCGTACAACGAATCGCCGAGGTACGTGCGCAGGTAATCAAAAATGATTGCGCTCTTCATGTACATGATGCTTCCGTAATTGATCGAAGTAAATTCTTTCGAATGCGTTTCTATCGGCTGATCAATATGCGTGCGTGAACAATAGGCGTACAGCTGGTAATATTGTGCGCGGTGTTTGTAACGGTCAAGATCAAACTTTTTTGCCGCACCATTCGGACCGGTTACTCCACCAACAAGCGCGTTATCCGGATATTTTGTTTCTACATAACGCAATTCGTTTGTAGAATTAATTCCTTCATCAAGCCAGCCGTGTACGCGCTCATTGCTTCCGAGCATTCCGTAAAACCAGTTGTGACCCACTTCATGCGTGATCACAATATCAAGCAGCAATGCACTTTGTACTGCACCAATTACAGTGATGTTCGGATATTCCATTCCACCGCCCGCGCTCAATGCTCCATCAACAGCGGTACAAACATCATACGTGTAATCACCATTCCATTTTGAATAATAGAACAACGCATCGTTCACATACGGAACCGCATCTTTCCACAAATGCGCATAACGGTTTGTGTACATCACGCAGGTCGTAACTTTTCTTCCTGTGTGCGGCAATGTCACTTCGCCTTTCAAAACATGATAACGCTTATCGCAGAACCATGCAAAATCATGCACGTGATCCTGGTGATAATGCAATGTTTTTAATTCTTTTGATGAAGCAGGAAATGCATCGTCTTTCGAATCATACTTCGTGATCTTTTTTGTTGCTTCCCAAATAGAATCAATAAATGCAACTTCCTGTGGATTGTTTATCAGGTCACCGGTTGAACCCAGCACATAATTTTCCGGCACCGTGATATAAACATCAAATGTTCCGAACTCGGAGAAAAATTCTCCCTGTGTTAAATAGGGAATTTCATGCCAGCCTTCTCTGTCATACACTGCCGGTTTCGGATACCATTGGGTAATTTGATATTGCTGATCAATATGTCCGAGACGTGAAATTTTTCCGCTTGGCAATTTTACATGAAAAGGAGTTGTGATAGAAATTTGTCCACCCGGTGCTAAAGGCTTATTCAGAATAATTTTTCCGATGTCGATATTTCCCGCAACATATTCCAGTTTCACCGGTTGACCGTCCACTTTAAAATCAAGACTATCAATGTAGCCGCGATCTGCATCTTTTGCATAATAGAAAAACAGCGAACCATCTTCTTTCAGCTGTTTTCCCATTGCAGTTTCATTATTTTTATATGCATTCGGCCAGAGATGCATGTAAATAAATGTCAGCTCATCCGGCGAATTGTTTTTGTAGATGATCGTTTCAAACGCATTCAGCTCATGCTTCACATCGTCGAGCGAAACTTTAATGTCGTAAGCAACGTCCTGTTGGAAATAAGCTTTCTGTGCAATTGTTGTTCCCGCAATAAATAGAAATGCAGGGAGAAGTAATAGTTTTTTCATAGGGAAATAGTAGGCTGTTGTGCTATGACGTTTGAGCAATATGAAATGTTACTATTTAGCCGGACTTGTTTCTGCACCTGCAAAAATTTCATCCAGCTTTTTTGTAAGCGCTTCACCACGCAGGTCGCGGTCAATGATTTTTCCGTCTTTGCCAATAAGAATCGTTTTTGGAATAGACTGAAGGCGGTAAAGCTCTTTTATAGGCGATTGCCATTGCATCAGATCACTCACATGATTTTCCCATGTTAATCCATCCGATTTAATTGCATTCATCCAAGCATTCTTATCCTGGTCGAGCGAAACACTGAATACATCAAAACCTTTGTCTTTGTGCTTGTTGTAATTTGCTACAACCGTCGGCAATTCAACACGACAAGGTCCGCACCAGCTTGCCCAGAAATCAATCAGCACAACTTTTCCTTTCATGGAAGAAAGTGAACGCGATTTTCCATCCGGATCATTCATCGTAATTTCAGGAGGCGTTTGTCCTTTGCAATGCGGGCGTTCGCGTTCCACATATCCGCGGAGCATTTTTACATTGGGAACATCTTTGTATTTCACTTCCAGCGCATTCACCGTTTTTTCGTAATACTCGAAATTGTCGAATGGCTCCAGCAAGCGAAGTCCTGCTATATTGGCAAATGAAGCCGGCTCTTTATCAATGAAGCTGCGCATAAACAAAACACCTTCTTGTTCAACTGCATAAAGCACAGCAGCAGAAGAATCATATTTTGCACCGTATTTTTTATCCAGCGCTTTTAGCTTCATGCTGTCGTTTTGTGCAATCATGCTTACTTCAACCTGGAAAGTGCGCATCATCGAATCCTGCATCGCTTTGATCGGCTCACGCTTTTTTTCAATGTCAATAATAAATTGATTCAGCTCCTGGAAACGCGCACTTTCTTTTGAACCTTCCGCTTTCCAGGTGTAGCCGATGTTTTTTGCATCAGCAGTAAATTTTACCGAATCACCCGGCTCAAGGATCATCATCGCAAATTTATCTTGTGCGCGACCGATGTTCACCTGGTAAAATCCTTTAAAGTCAAGCTTCGATTTAAATTCGAATGTGCCGTCTTCATTTGTAACTGCAGAATCCACGATCGTGAATTGCGCTTTGTTCACGTCAAGCAAATAAAGCGTGTCGCCTTTGCTGTTACTCAGCGTTCCGTAGATGTATGTGTTTCCTTTTTTCTCGTCTTTGTCACAAGAACTGAAAAGCGAAAACAACAGGATAAATGCAGGAAGATATTTTAGTTTTTTCATGTTTAATTTTTTGTCAAAGCTTTTTTGTCAGATCGAGTAGACCGCTAAAAAGTGTCTACCGAAGAAGAAAACAACTATTAGCGGTCATATCGAGATCTCATCCAAAACCTTTTTCAATAATTCACTCGTTACTTTCGGATCAGCTTTTCCTTTCGAGAGCTTCATCACTTCACCCATGAACAATCCGAGAAGATTTACTTTTCCGTTTTTATATTCTGTCACTTTCGCAGGATATTTTCCTACGGCTTCTTTGATCATTTCTAAAAGCGCACCCGAATCAGATTCCTGCACAAGATTATTTTCTTCAGCAATCTGCAACGGTGTTTTATCAATTTCTTTCGCCATGATGGGGAAAATACGCTGACTTGCCATTGCAAAACTTACTTTGCCCGAATCAATCAACGCGATCAATTGAGAAAGCTTATCTGCTGTAACAGGCAATTGCGAAACATGAAGCGCATTTTCATTGAGGTACGATTTCACCGGACCCATCACCCAATTCGCTGCAGCTTTTGCATTCGTTGTTTTTTTCAATACATCTTCAAAAAACAACGCAATCTCTTTTGCATCCGTCAAAACACCGGCATCATAAGAAGTGAGTCCTAATTCTTTTGTGTATTTCGCAACCAGCTCAGCAGGAAGCGGCGGTAATTCCGATTTTACTCTTGCAATTTCTTTTTCCGTTACAATCACCGGCTGCAGATCAGGCTCAGGAAAATAACGGTAGTCATTCGCCATCTCTTTGCTACGCAACGAAAAAGTTGTTCCTGTAGATGCTTCAAAGCTGCGTGTATCCTGGTCAATTTCTTCACCCGCTTCAATAATATCGATCTGGCGGATTATTTCATGTTCAATCGCACGTTTTACATTGCTGATCGAATTCATATTCTTCACTTCCACGCGGCGACCAAATGTATCCGAACCTTTCAGCATCACCGAAACGTTTGCATCACAACGCAACGAGCCTTCTTCCATATTTCCATCGCAGATATCGAGGTAACGAACCAGACGACGGATCTCTGTCAGGTATTTATAAGCTTCATCCGCGCTGCGCAGATCAGGTTCGCTTACAATTTCAAGTAACGCAACACCGGCACGATTTAAATCCACAAGCGTATCAGTCGGATCCACATCATGCATGCTTTTTCCCGCATCTTCTTCCATGTGAATGCGCGTAATGCCAATGCGTTTTTCATTGCCGTCAGCATCTTTTATATCCTGGTAACCTTCCGTGCAAATGGGAGTTTTATCCTGCGTAATCTGGTACCCTTTCGGAAGATCGGCGTAGAAATAATTCTTGCGCGCATATTCATTTCGTTCGCGAATCTTGCAATGAAGCGCAAGTCCGAGGCGAATTCCATATTCAATCACACGCTTATTCGATTTCGGTAATGTGCCGGGCAGTCCGAGCGTAACAGGGCTCACCAGTGTATTCGGCAACGCGCCATATTCAGCTGCATCGTTAGCATACGCTTTACTTTTTGTAAGCAATTGCGCATGCACTTCAAGCCCGATTACAGCCTGGTATTTATCGTATTTAGATTCAGTCATTTTTGCTTAGGAAATTGCTGCTTTTTCAGAGAGGCGAATTTACGAGAAAAAAATGTGCAAATGTGCAAATGTGAAGATGTGCAGATTAACTATTATTTGGGCGTATCCCATGAAAGAAACGCGAAAAAACGTTTCTTCATGGGTCGGGCTATACGTTGCAAGTCCTCCCCTGAAGGAGACATGAAGGAATGTCCCTTCAGGGTGTGGGCTTTTCACTGCTATCCCTTACGCAAGCAATTTGTATTAATATTTTACGTTTTCAACACGTAAACATAATTGTTACTAATTTCAAAAATGGTACAGAATCTGAGAGTATTATCCTGCTTACTTTTTGTATCACTTATGTCGTTCTCTAAAAAAGAGAAGGAAATTTGGATCAATTACCCGTCACAGCTTGGAGTAATACAAACTTGCATCGGTGAAGAGGCCGAAGTTGAGATAAGCATCACTACAAATTCAGAGAAAAAGATTGAAGTCTATTCGTTTGATCCCGGAATTACCGAATACACTTTAATAAGCAACGGCAAAGAAGTTAAAAAAGGAGACACATTATATTTCAAGGATAAATCACCTTTGAAATTAACATTAAAGTATAAGATTGAAAACCAATCGCCGGATACTTTACGTTTCAACACAAATCAAACAAAATACGCAGCCAATAAAATTTGCTTGTTTTATGGCCAATACAATGTACCTACAAAAGCAATTCGTGAAAAAGAGGATCTGGTAATTAATGTTTCATCAAGCTGTAGCGATAGTATTAAATTATGTTTCCCGTATGGCGGCACAGTTACAAGTGCAACGCTTTATAGCGAATCGAACACAGAGAAATATTATAAATCGATTGGTTATTTTCTCGGTGATCCGTCTAATTACTTATATATTTCTGAATCGGATACAGGTAAATATATAGTAATATTCAGCTCTTGTCATTGGGAAAGCGAGTTTTGCCTAACGATAAAATAATTAAACTATCGCTTCACTTTAAAACCCTTTTCCACCCCCAACAAAATCTCCCCCACAATCACCTCATCCACCCGCGCACCATCCGGACCGCGTTTGCACCATTCCACCAAATCATCCAGCTGCTTTTCCGTTCCCTGCGCTTCGATGTAAACATTCCCGTCTTTTTCATTCCGCACAAATCCTGTCACACCAATTTCCTTCGCCTTTCTATCCGTAGAAACACGATAAAAAACACCCTGAACTTTTCCGCTTACAATTATAGAAACGCGCTTCATCCCAATTTCCATTTTCGAATTTTCAAATTTCGAATTTTCAAATTTCCAATGTGCTGATTATTTCCCTCACCAATTGATCCAGCAAAATTATATTCGGACTATTTTCGGGAACAATAAATTGAAACACCATGCCTTTTTCATTGCCAAACGGATGATCAACGTAATAACGGCAGATGTATAAATTCCCCTCCAGATCATAGCTGGTGTACACTTCACTTATTTGATAGACTTTCGCTTCATTGCCCATGCTTTTCAGCTGCGCG
>JBKJMR010000604.1:0-3344 GCA_046596275.1 Bacteroidia bacterium
TAAACGCAAATTGATCTTCAAGGAAAATTCAGAAGTGAGCCATTCAGATTCTTCCAATAAAAATTTTATGGATTATTTTTTTCCCTTAATTTTTGAAACCAATTTTAATGAATTTATATAATCTGTATCAAATTCAATTTCTCTTATCTCACTGAGCTTTAATTTCATCTTGCCATCCCATTTTCCTTTTGGATCTAAAAAATCGAGCACAAGCGTTTTGTCATCGATTGAATCGACTCTTCCGAGATAACATGCCTTTTCTGATTTTGTATAAAATTGAAATACTCCGAATTTTTTTGTCAGGTATTTCAAAATTGCGGGAAGGTCGGTAAGTGGAATCCGCTCTTTTAAGGATGGAGCAAGTCCTTTAAGCTTAATTACTTTTTCTCTGAATTTTTCTTCTTCTTCCCTTAGGATCCCTACAATATTTTTGTGCCGGAAAATAATGTAGCCATCCATCATATAATCCACCGTATTATATTTTAGCAAGGTCCAGTCTTTAGTATAGTCGATGACAAATCCGGAAACAGGATTTTTTCTATCAGAGAATTTTACTGAGATCAGCTGCCCGATGTGTTTTTTGTTTTTCATACTTTTTGCTTTTAGTACTTTAATCTAACTCTAAAAATACGCTATTCAACAATTATTACTTTTTCTCTTTATTCCACGTTTTGTAAACATCCTGCTGCTTCGAACGGTTAGCAGGAACTTCTGTTAGCGCTTTTGTTTCTTTTAAGGTTGCGTGTAATACAGCAGGTAATTGCTGATAAAGTGCAGTGCCTTTTGTTTTCCATGCGATCATTTCATCGCTTACATCTTTAACTACTTTTCCCGGATTGCCAACGACGATCTTTCGTTTTTCAACGATTGTATCAGCCGCAAGAAATGTCAGCGCGCCGACAATACATTCATCGCCAAGCACAACATTATCCATGATTACCGCATTCATTCCGACAAGACAATTTCTTCCGATCGTAGCGCCGTGAATAATTGCACCGTGACCGATGTGTGCGCCTTCTTTTAATAAAACGGTTGTTCCCGGAAACATATGCACCGTACAATTTTCCTGTACGTTACAGCCATTTTCAATAATGATCTCGCCCCAGTCACCACGAACAGCAGCGCCTGGTCCGATGTAAACATTTTCACCGATGATCACATTTCCTGTTACCGTCGCCTGCGGATGAACAAAGCTGGAGGGATGCACCACCGGAGTGTAGCCATTAAATTCGTAAATCATAATTCGAAGATACGAATGCAGATCGTAGAAAAATTTCCACGACGGATTTTATTTTCCAGCATTTATAAAACATTCTTATTGCTGAAAATCAGCTTCTGCAATCCTGTTTTGATGGTATAAGATTTGCGTCCATACTCAGTCAGCTTAATTCCCAGGCTGTTCAATTTATGCTGATACAATTTAACTGCGCCGGAATTTATTGCAGGCAGGCTGATGTTTACATCGATCCTTGGAAACCTGTGGATAAAGCGATCATCACGCATGCGCATTCCGATCATGCACGTTATGGAAGCAAACATTATCTCGCGCATACCGATTCTGAATTTATTTTGAAATACAGGTTAGGCCCGATTTCGTTGCAGACCTTACGTTATTATGAAACGATAAACATTAATGGTGTTACCATCAGCTTACATCCTGCAGGACATATTATCGGTTCGGCACAAGTGCGTTTGGAATACCAGGGTGAAGTGTGGGTGGTATCCGGTGATTATAAAGTGAAACGGGATGGATATACTATTCCGTTCGAGCCGGTGAAGTGCCAGCATTTTATTACGGAGTCTACTTTCGGTTTGCCGGTTTACAATTTTCCTGATACAGACGTGATTGATCAGCAGATGAATGACTGGGTGAGCCGGAATGCTGAAGAAGGATTAAATTCTGTGATCATCGGTTATGCACTTGGAAAAGCGCAACGCATTCTTACCGCACTAAAAACAGATCAACCGATTCTTCTTCACTCCACAATTTATAATACAAATGCTGCATTGGGTTTTGATAATTCGCGTTATATGAAATTCACGCAGGAATTTAAAAAAGAGCAGATCAATCCCGGCATTGTGCTCGCCACAGGAATGGTAATGGGATCGCCATGGCTGAAACGTTTTCTTCCTTATAAAATGGCGATCTGCAGCGGCTGGATGCAATTGCGCGGCGCAAGAAGAAGACGTAATGCGGACAAAGGATTTGTAATGAGCGATCATGCTGACTGGCAGGGATTGAATGAAGCAGTGAAAGCAACCGGCGCAGAAAATGTTTATGTTACGCATGGATACAAATCTGTTTTTGCTTCCTGGTTGCGTGAAAATCATAAAGTGAATGCGGTAGAAGTTGAAACATTATTCGAAGGCGAAGGAATCGAAAATGAATCGGGTGGAGAAGATGTTGAAGCTGCGCAGGATGCTGCAGAGAAGAAGGAGGAGGCCTCATGAAAAAATTCGCAGCATTATTTTCTGAGCTTGACCGCACAACAAAAACAAATGAAAAAATAAGTGCGATGGCTTCCTATTTCACACAAACCGATGTGAAGGATGGCATTTGGGCAATTGCATTGCTTACGGATAGAAAGCCGAAGCGACCGATTCGTACGCCTGATTTAAAAGTGTGGGCAACAGAGCTTGCACAAATTCCATATTGGCTTTTTGAAGAATCGTATGCTGTGGTTGGTGATCTTGCAGAAACGATCAGCCTGCTTGTACCGTTGCATGAAATCGCTTCTGATAAATCATTGAGCGATGTGATGCAGGAAATTATTTTCCTTGCGGATAAATCAGATGAAGAAAAAAAAGAATGGTTATACGCTTTCTGGAAAACATTTTCTGCCGATGAATTATTTGTTTTTAATAAGCTGATCACCGGAAGTTTTCGTGTGGGCGTATCACAGCAATTAGTTTTTAAAGCGCTTGCAAAAGCATATTCACTCGATGATAAAGTTGTAGCGCATAAATTAATGGGTTCGTGGCGCCCGCAGGATGCTGACTTACACACTTTATTATTAAGCTCAGAAGTTTCTTCCGATCATTCAAAACCTTATCCGTTTTATCTCGCTTATCAATTAGATGTTCCATTTGCCGATCTCGGAAATGTTGAAGACTGGCTAATCGAAAGAAAATACGATGGTATTCGCGGACAAATAATTGTCAGGAATCGTGAAGTGCATACATGGAGTCGCGGAGAAGAATTGATGACGGATAAATTTATCGAGTTCAATGAAATCAAAGAGCATATTCCGGATGGAACTGTTTTGGATGGTGAATTTCTTCCCATCAAAGACGATAAGATTTTGTCATTTAATGAAATGCAAAAACGAATCGGTCGAAAAAAC
>JBKJMR010000648.1:0-2898 GCA_046596275.1 Bacteroidia bacterium
TATTATTATGGCTATTGGGGTGATGGAGATGATGCAGATGCAGGATTTTATTCGCGTGAAGAATCGCCAGACGAAGATAGAAGCGTAACTAAAAGTTCACCACCGGCGCCGGGAGCAATGCGGCAAAATGCAAAAATGTCGAATGTCATTGTGACAACAGGATCGGCAACGGTTGCATATGATTCTGTTTCAGAATCTACCGGCGGTGCAATGGATGAAATGGAAAAGAATGGTAATGACAAGGATTATCGCGGAGGTAATACAGGGAAAGCAAATCTCAACGATGTAAAAGCGAGAAGCAACCTGAATGAAACGGTTTTCTTTTTCCCGCATCTTGAAACAGATTCTGCAGGAAATGTGATCGTTAAATTTACCATGAACGAAGCGTTGACGAAATGGAAATTCATGGCATTCGCACATACAAAAGATCTGAAGTATAACCAGACGAGCAAAGAAGTGGTTACACAAAAAGAGCTGATGATCATGCCGAATGCCCCGCGCTTTCTGAGACAAGGTGATCATATCACCATCACCGCGAAAGTTTCGAATCTTACAAGTAACGAATTAACCGGTACCGCGCAGCTCACACTTTTCAACGCGCTGACCATGGAGCCCATCGATTCGAAATTGCTGACTTCAAAAGCGGTGCTCGATTTCACAGCGAAAAAAGGACAAAGCGCACCATTGTCATGGGACTTGGTTATTCCGGATGGCATTGATGCCGTTCAATATAAAATGGTTGCCGCCGCAGGAAATTTTTCTGACGGTGAACAAAATGCGCTTCCTGTATTGAGCAATCGTATGCTTGTAACGGAAACAATGCCATTGCCAATCCGCGGCGGACAAACAAAAGAATTCCGTTTTGAAAAATTGATCAGCCAGGGAAATGGTTCTTCAACGATCCGCAATCAAAAGCTGACATTGGAATTCACTGCTAATCCGGCGTGGTATGCTGTGCAGGCGTTGCCGTACATGATGGAATATCCTTACGAATGTTCGGAGCAAACATTCACTCGTTTTTATTCCAACAGCATTGCAACCAATATTGCAAACTCATCACCGAAGATCCGCGCGGTTTTTGATACATGGAAAAATCAAAGTCCGGATGCATTTCTTTCTGCGCTTGAAAAAAACCAGGAGCTGAAAAATGTTGTGCTCGCTGAAACGCCGTGGGTGCTCGAAGGAAAAGATGAAACCGATCGCAAGCGCCGCGTTGGATTGTTATTCGACATTAACAGAATGGCGAATGAGCAGGAACGCACCTTAAGAAAGTTGCAACAGATGCAGGTTTCGAATGGCGGCTGGTGCTGGTTTGATGGCGGTCCGGATGATCGTTACATCACACAATACATTATTACAGGAATGGGCCATCTCGATAAGCTCGGAATTAAAACCGTGCGCGATGATCGCAGAACCTGGAATATGGTGGAGAATGGTGTGCAATATCTTGATCACCGGATTCGCGAAGATTACGATTGGATTTTGAAACACGACAAAGTGAATATGGATAAAGATCATTTGAGCAGCATCGCGATCCAGTATTTATATGCGCGTAGCTTCTTCAAAGACATTTCAATGACTGCGAAAGACAAAGAAGCGTTTGATTATTTCTACGGACAGGAGAAAAAATATTGGCCGACACAAACTCGTTACATGCAGGGAATGATTGCGCTGGCACAATTCCGATATGATGCTGCGAAATCAACTGTTGCAACTGATGTAATGAAATCGCTGAAAGAAACTTCGCTCAACAGTGAAGAAATGGGAATGTACTGGAAAGATAATGTTGCAGGATATTATTGGTACCAGGCACCGATTGAAACACAGGCATTGTTGATCGAAGCATTCAAGGAAGTGAAGAACGATACAAAATCGGTGGATGACATGCGTGTTTGGCTGTTGAAGAATAAGCAGACGAATGATTGGAAAACAACAACAGCAACTGCACAAGCTTGTTATGCTTTATTAATGGACGGAACAAGCTGGCTCGCGACAGAATCGGATGTATCAATTGTAGTTGGAACAATTCAAGTGGATCCGAAGAAAATGGATATTAAAGAAGAAGCGGGAACTGGTTATTTCAAAACATCCTGGTCGGGCGACGCGATCAAACCTGAAATGGGAAAAGTTTCTGTTACCAAATCAGGTCCGGGCGTGTCGTGGGGTGCGATGTACTGGCAGTATTTTGAAGACATTGATAAAATTACACCAGCACAAACGCCATTGAAAGTGGAGAAACAATTGTTCCTTGTGAAAAATACTGCATCCGGTCCGGTTATAACTCCGGTTACAGATCAAACTGTTTTGCATCCGGGCGATAAGATCCGCGTGCGTGTAGAATTGCGCAACGACCGCGACATGGAATACATTCACATGAAAGATATGCGCGCTTCGGGATTTGAACCGGTAAATGTTTTGTCGAGCTACAAATGGCAGGACGGACTCGGTTATTACGAAAGCACAAAAGATGCATCGACCGATTTCTTCTTCAGCTTCCTGCCAAAAGGAACGCACGTGTTTGAATATCCGTTAACCGTAATTCACGCCGGTGATTTCTCCAATGGAATTACGCAGGTGCAGTGCATGTACGCGCCGGAGTTTTCTTGTCACAGTGCCGGCTCAAGAGTGAAAGTTGCGGGGAAATAAAAAAAGATGTGCAGATAAAAAGATGTGCAAATGTGCAGATTAGATCGTCGTGGATCAGTCTGCACATTTTGTTTGTGTTTAGAAAAGAATGATGTTTCTTTTGACAGTTAGTCTGAGAAGACGATTTCTCTCTCGTCATTCGCATTGTGCTTTGTCGCCTTCGATACAATTTTCGAAATTAATTATTTCCAATTTCTATTGCATTTTCATTCGAAAATCACTCAGTCTGACAAGACAATCTCTCCCTTGTCA